>JAMOZU010000169.1 GCA_023667745.1 Ruminococcus sp. | reverse complement strand
CATTGAGGATATGCGGAGGGCGGTTTTTGTGATGTGCGGGTTGTTTGAGGAAATTGCCCCGGCTGTGGCTGAGAAACTAAATTGCGTGTATGATGATGATGCCGCCAACAGCCGCCGTTGGCTTGAGACGGTAAAAGAGTTATCCGAAAATCAACCGTGAAAATGAGGAAAAAATATGCTGAGAATATATCTTATCCGCCACGGCGAGGCAATGGGAAACGTGTTTGAATTTTTTCAGGGACGCATAGACGAGGAAATAAGCGAAAAGGGCGAAAAACAGCTTGCCGCCCTTGCCGAGCGTTTTCGGAACATTAAAATTGATCGGCTCTATTCCAGTCCCCTTAAACGCACCCTTGCCACTGCCGAGGCTGTGAACAAATACCATTCTCTCCCCATTATCAAGGAGGACGGGCTTATCGAAATAGACGGCGGAGTCTGGGAGGGGAAACCCTGGGCGGAACTGCCCGAACGCTACCCGACGGAATACGGTTTATGGAAAAACCGCATGGAGGATTTTTACATAGAGGGCGGGGAGAAGATGACGGAGGTCTTCGAGAGAATGAAGCGGACTATGGATAAAATTGTCCGTGAAAATTCATGTCCGGGCGGCATGACAATTGCAGTGGTCTCCCACGGGTGCGCTTTGAGGAATTACCTTTGTTATTGCATGGGCAGACCTATTTCCTCTCTTAAAGACGTGGGCTGGTCGGACAACACCGCCGTTTCGTTGGTGGAGTATGATGACAGCCTTACCCCCAAAATAATCTTCAAAAACAGCAACGATCATCTCCCGCCGAAGCTTTCCACTCTTTCAAAATCAAAATGGAGCAAACTTGATAAGGTCGTGTACGGCACTTTCGGGGAAAAGGGGAATATCACCGTCCGCAGTCTGTCCGCAGACGACCCGGAGATTTTCACCCTTGAGGAAATAGCCCAAGGCTGGCAAGACTCGTCGGCGGAAAAGCTGCAAAGACGGCTGGCGGACGCTGTTTCGGGAAAAGCTGTTGCCCTTGCGGCGGACATTGACGGCAAGCCTGCGGGGTATGTGAGCCTTTATCCCTATTGCATGTGGGGTGCACTTGGGGGAAAGGGTTATCCCGAAATAGTTGACTTGGCTGTTCTGGAAAAATACCGTAACAGGGGAGTTGCCTCCGCTCTCCTTGATACCGCCGAACGCCTTGCCGCCGAATTTTCCGACACGGTCTACTTAGGCGTGGGGCTTCACAGGGGCTACGGTGCGGCACAGCGGCTTTATATAAAACGGGGCTATATCCCCGACGGTTCGGGAGTATGGTACAAGGACAAGCCCTGCGAGCCTTACGGGGAATGCAGGAATGATGATGAGCTTGTTCTTTATTTGTACAAGAAAAATGGTGGGGAAAGATAGCAGATAGAGGAGAGAGTTAAAAAAGTTACTGTTATATCCAAACCAACGATTACAGTAAGTTCCTTGCTGTTCTGTTCTATTTAGGTCGATGTGAACGGCTTATGTAATTTTGCGAACAATACTATCGCATTATACCATGCGATAGCTTGGGGGTGGGGAAGGGGTCAAGGAAAGGGGGGCCAAGGGGGGAGAACTCTAGGGGGAGGGGCGGGGGGCGGCTATGCCCCCTATTATTCAGAGCAGCCCCCGCCCCTCTCCCTGGGGGTTCCCCCTTGCCGGCAAGTTGCGAAAAACCAAAAAACTAACTTTATTCATAAAAGCCCCACGGCATATGAGTGCCAAACTATCTTGATTGGAGTTAATTTATCATGAACACAAAATCCGTATTCATCACAATAGCAGGGCGGGCGAACGCAGGTAAATCCTCGCTGCTCAACGCCCTTGTGGGGGAGAAAATTGCCATGGTAACAGACAAGCCCCAGACCACCCGCACGAAGATCACGGGAGTTGTTACAAAAGGGGATATCCAGTATGTTTTCATGGACACCCCCGGCATTCACAAGGCTAAAACAAAATTGGGAGAGCATATGAACAAAGCCGTCAAGGAAAGCATTTCGGATATTGACGGCGTTGTGTACACTGCGGACGTTACCGCAAAGGTGAACGACATCGACAGGGCGGCGATTGCGGGCTTTTCGGGGACGAAGATACCTGTTATACTTTTCCTTAACAAGATAGACCTTTTGGCGGATAAGGGGAAAATTGCCGAGAAAATAGCCGAGTTTTCTGCGCTGTCCGACTTTAAAGCGGTTATCCCCGCCAGCGTAAAGGAAGATGACGGACTTGACATTCTCATGGAGGAGATAACCTCCCTTGCCGTTCCCGCTCCCCATTATTTCCCCGATGACGCTTTTACCGACCAGCCCGAAAAGGTGATAATGGCGGAGATGATAAGGGAAAAGGTCATGCTGCTGATGAGGGACGAGATACCCCACGGCATAGCCGTCACCGTAGAGACCCTTGACGAGGGCGTTACCAAGGGCGGGGAGGATATTCTCAATATTTCCGCCGTTATCTACTGCGAAAGAGATTCCCACAAGGGCATGGTCATAGGCAAGGGCGGCAGCATGCTCAAAAAAGTGGGGGCTATGGCAAGGGAAGAGCTGGAAGAGTTTTTCCGCATACGGGTTAATTTACAGCTTTGGGTAAAGGTCAAGGAGGACTGGAGAAACAGAGAGGGGCTTATAAGGAATTTCGGGCTGGGGGAGTGAAAGCTTTAGGCAGTGCTTTAATTTATTGGTCTATGTCAGTGACAGGCGGTTTAACGCCGCAAGGACTCTGCGTGTTTTGAAAAAACACATCCCGCCGGGGAGTGCGGACCCCCCGGATCCCCCGACGCAGTGTTATTGCTCTTGTAAGGCTTTCATTGTTTTGTTAATCTTTCCAACTCCAGCCTCTAGCCTCTAACCTCTAGCCCCTAGCAGCAGTTGTCCGCTGCTGCGGCAAGCACGTTTTTATTCCTCCGCCATATATCCGGGTACTCGGATATGCCCAAGGGACAGCGGTTTTTGCCTATCTCTATCAGGGTGGGGACGGTCTTTTCTCCGCCTTGCTCGATTATCCAGTCGCAGCAGCCCCCTGCGGAGGAAGTATCGCGGGGGTAAAGGTCATAACCTGTGACCGACTGTATCAGGCGGGCTTGCTTTTCGCAGCGGCGGGCAAATTCCCCCGTCTGCCCGTAGTCCCACCAGATGACCGAGCCTGTGGCATGGTAGCTTATTACGCTGACGAGGTCAGACAGGGAGCGGATAAGTCCGCAGAGGGCTTCTGTCTCCGCCTCCGATTCGGGTTCTCTGCCTTTATAGCCCTGTGAGGACGTTCCACGGAGGGCTTTGATGTATTTCCACCTGCCGTCGAAGTTTCGGTTGATGTCAACCCCTCTGCCGTTGGCTTTCCAGAGACGGTAGAAATTGTCCTCGGTCAGGTTGGTATAGCCCCATTTGACATTGTTGTTATATATACTTGACAAGTTGAGGCGCATTACGGGATTTTTTATGCCGCTTTTGCCGTACTGGCTGATAGAAACGCCGTCGGGATTTAGCATGGGGATAATATGCACTTCCACTCCCTCGAAGCATTCCCTTGGGGTCTTGCCGTTATAAATAACGCTGTCGTAATTGTTAAGGCAATATTCCAGCTGCTCCATAACGAGAAGAGAGGTCATATACTCCCTGCCGTGGCAGGAGGCTTGCACTACAAGCTGTTTGTCCGCTCCTATATCTCCTGTGATGATGTCGTATATCTTCCGTCTGTCCGCAGTTGTGCCTATGGAACGCACCTTGACAAGTTCGCTGTAGGTCTCCTGCAAGTCCGCTATATCTCCGCACATTTCGCTGTAGCTGTAAAGGGCTTTGGAAGAGTCAACGAAGTCGGTGGGGAGTTTGCGTACCTCTGATGGGGAGGTAACTATTTTGTCCTCGTCAAACCACAGTGTTGATTGGGTAACGGCGGGCTCGGCTGACGCAGTTGATACGTCTGACGCAGTTGACCTGTCGGCGTTCCTTTCGGTAACGGCGTTTACGGTATTCCCCGGCATTATTATGCTTACGGGGTCGCTGCCCTCGGTGAGTTTATTTTGTGAAACGGACATGCCGGAGGACGGCGATGTTTCGGCGTGTCCGCTGTCCACCGTTATCACCGAATTTGGCTTGCTTACGTCCTGCCCGCCGCCCCAAGGGGAAGCGGAATATATGCCGCCGTTTACCGTCACCGCCGTTACGACCGCAAGAATTGCCGCAGTTAATCTCTTCGTTTTCATAATTCACCTCGCAGCGTTAATCAGTTAATAGTTAATAATTAACAGTTAATAGTTGATGAGGATTTGTTGCTTTGCCGTGCAAAGATGTTGTTTGCAGGAATGCGTTCGGAAGATAAGCGTAATGCAATTAATAAATATTTAACAGTCAATTAACAGTACGTCCATTGACAATAATTTTGCATTATGATATAATTATATACATAAAGATATAATGAAATTTTTTATTCGTTACGAATCTTTATGCCGTGCGGTATTTTCCCCGCCGCAGGCGGGGAAAATACCTTAAATCAGCTATCACTGATCTTCACTGCCGCATTATCCTCTCCCGCCGTCTTGTAAAGCTCTTCCATAAGCTCCGGGCAAAGGCGGCAGGTCTTAATTGTATTATGAGCTATGGTTTTTTTAATATCCTCGAAGCGGAAAAATACGGGGGAGTTTCCGGGATAACGTTTAAGTATCTCAACGCAGCTGTCAAGTATACTGCGGTCGGAGCTTTTACAGCGGATAAACAGCTTCCCTTGGGAAAATACCTTGTCCGCATAGTCGGCGGCGGGGACAAATCTGTCCGCTAAGATGTTCCGTTCGCCGTCACGGTCGGTGGAAAGTTTCCCCTCGATATATACCCCCTGCCCCTCGGCAAGGAGGGGTTTATAGGACATATACGGTTCGGCAAAGACAATGCAGTCTATCTCCCCGGACTTGTCCTCGGCTCGGATAAACGCCATGGGGCTGCCGTTTCTGGCGGTGTGGCTGCGCACGGTGAGTATGCCGCAGACAAGAGCGGTTCTCGTCCCCTCCCGCATGGTCTTTATTTGTGCGATGTTCGGCAGGCGGCATGCCCTTGCGGCGGCAAGGGGAGTTTCGAGAGGGTGTCCGGAAATGTAGACCCCCATTATCTCCCGCTCCATTTCAAGCAGCTGGAGAGTATCGTATTCGGGGACGTGGGGTATTTCCTTTTCGATGTCTGTGGGGCTGTCCGCAGGAAGTTCACCGCCGCCGCTGTAGTCGCCGCTCATGCCGAAAAAGTCTATCTGCCCATCTATTGCTCCTCCGGAAAAGTCGGAAACAAGGTCAAGCACCATGTCGATGTTTTCGAGCATCTCTCGGCGGTTAAGAGGGAATGAATCGAATGCGCCGCATTTTATAAGGCTTTCCATTGCACGGCGGTTGATGTCCTTGCCGTTCATACGGCGGACAAAGTCGGTAAGGCTTTTGTAATCTCCCCCTGTTTCCCGCTCGTTTATTATC
>JAMOZU010000168.1 GCA_023667745.1 Ruminococcus sp. | reverse complement strand
CCCGCCCCTCTCCTTAGGGGTTCCCCCCCACACGGCAAGTTGCGGTAAACCAAAAAATAAACGCATTTCATAGAAAGCAAGTCCGGCAAGTCGCAAAAGTCCAAAAAGGTAAAGAATTTCCCGAAAAAGCCGCACGGCAAGTTGCGGCAAACCAATCAAGAAAAGCATTTCCCGAAAAAGCCATTCCGGCGATTGAGGAAAAACCAACCCCCCCACGGCACATGAGTGAACATACATAATTTTTTATTAAATTTCCGCAAAAAACCACTTGATTAAATCGGAAAAATATGTTATAATCAATATGTATTTATTTTCGGCGAACCTGACAGCTTGACAGCCTTTGCACGAATACCGCCGAACCACAACGAACCGAAAAGGAATGAGTTAAAATGATAGCCATAGGCAGCGACCATGCAGGGTTCTCCCTTAAAAAGGAAATAACGGAACACCTGCGGGAAAAAGGAATGGAATTTATCGAATTGGGCTGTATGGACGGTGAGTCCTGCGACTACCCCCTTGTGGCAAAGGAGGTCTGCGGGCTTGTGACAAGCGGGAAAGCCGAGCTTGCCATACTCGTCTGCGGCACAGGGCTTGGCATAAGTATTGCCGCCAATAAATGCAAGGGCATAAGAGCGGCAGTCTGCACCGACTGCTATATGGCAAAATATACCCGCCTGCACAATAACGCCAACGTCCTCTGCATGGGGGGCAGGGTGATAGGAGCGGGGCTTGCATGCGAGATAGTCGATACATTCCTGTCCGCCGAATTTGAGGGCGGCAGGCATCAACGGCGTGTTGACCAGATAACCGCTCTTGAAGATGAATAACCTCCGCAAAATTTATATAAAGGAGAATCCGTATGGAAAACTTAAAATACACAATAATCGACCACCCCCTCGTTCAGCATAAACTTTCCCTTATGAGGGACGTTTCCACAGGGTCAAAGGAGTTCAGGGAACTGGTTGCGGAAACTTCCATGCTCATGTGCTACGAAGCTATGAGAGACTTGCCCGTAAAAACCGTTGACATTCAGACCCCCTTGGGAATGGCAAGCTCCAAAATAATCTCCGGGACCAAACTTGCCTTTGTCCCCATTCTCCGTTCGGGTCTTGGTATGGTGGACGGGGTAATGGGGCTTATCCCCGCCGCAAAAATCGGTCACATAGGCACTTTCAGAGACCCTGCCACCACCGACACCGTCGAATATTACTGTAAGCTCCCCAAGGACATCTCCGACCGTGAGGTCATTATAGCGGACATTATGCTTGCCACCGGGGGAGCGGCGACCGAAGCCGTAAACCTTGTTAAAAAAGCGGGCAGCAAGAAGATTAAGTTTATGTGTATCATTGCCACCGAGCAGGGGATAGCCAAGGTAAACGCCGCTCACCCGGACGTGGAGATATACTGCGCCGCCGTGGACGGACAGCTTAACGAGCAGCTTTTCATCGTCCCCGGTCTGGGCGACGCAGGAGACAGAATGTACGGAACGAAATAGGTTGCAAGAGGCAAGAAATCGCGAGCTTCGCTCGCAGGAGAAGCAAGAAGCAAGAGATATAAGACAGTAAATGCGTATGCAGAGCCTACACCGAAATTATGGGAGCTAACTCACAATGAGCAGAAAAAACCAAAGTCACCAAGTCCGGCAAAGCGGGGGGAATGTGGGAGCGGTGAAACTTAAAGCCTCCGAGCTTATCTCGGTAGTCGTCCCCTGCTATAACGAGGAGGAGTCGCTGCCCCTTTTCTATGAGGAAATAACACGGGTCACCGATCATATGAAAGAGAAATATTTCTCCGAAGGGACAGCCGACTTGGTGTTCGAGTTCATCTTCGTAAACGACGGCTCAAAGGACGGCACGCTGAAAATACTCCGAGACCTTTCCCGCCGCGACAAACGGGTCTGCTACATCTCCTTTTCCCGCAACTTCGGCAAGGAAGCGGCAATGCTGGCGGGACTGGAGCGGGCAAACGGCGACTATGTGGTAAACCTCGACGCCGACCTTCAGCACCCGCCGAAACTTATCCCCCAAATGTACGAATACGTCCGCAGCGGGGAATACGACTGCGCCGCCACAAGGCGGATAAACCGCAAGGGCGAATCGAAAGTGCTGTCCTTTTTTGCCCGCAGCTTTTACAGGATAATCAACGCCATCTCCCAGACCGAGATAGTGGACGGGGCGCAGGACTTTCGCTTTATGACCCGCCAGATGGTCAACGCCATTCTATCAATGCCCGAATACAACCGCTTTTCCAAAGGCATATTCAGTTGGGTGGGCTTTGAAACAAAGTATATCGAGGTGGAAAACACCGAGCGAGCCGCAGGAAAATCCACATTTAACTTCCGCCGCCTTTTCGCCTATTCCCTCGAAGGGATATTCGCCTTCTCCACAGCTCCCCTTGCCATAGCCTCTTTTTTGGGCGTGCTTTTTTGCCTGATAGCCCTTATTATGATAATCGCCACCGTGGTAAAGACCCTCTGCTTCGGCGAGGAGGTCACAGGCTACCCCACCACCGTGTGCCTTATCTGTCTTTTGGGCGGCTTGCAGCTTTTATGCACCGGCATTACCGGGCAGTATATCTCGAAAATGTATCTGGAAACCAAAAAACGCCCCCGATATATCGTCAAGGAGACGGAGGAAACAAGAAACCGCTGACAGCGCATTTTCCCGTCCTCGGCGGGAAAATTGCACTTTACAGCAAAACATAAGAATAACACCAACAGCCAAAGCTGCATTTCTTGCTTCTTGCCTCTTAAAGTGAAATGTGAAGGCAATTTTATGGTTTTCTCCAATACAGACAGGTGCTTATTATGCCAAGATTTATCTATATCATCATTCTCATTACAGCCGCCGTGTTCTATCCCCTGTATAAGGACAGCCTGTCCTTTGTCATACTTGTGTCGGTAGCCGCCCTGCCGCCGCTTATGCTTGTTCATCTGACATTAAGCGTGCGGCTGATAAAATGCACACCCCAAAAGGCAGCGGCATCCGTTTTCAAAGGCGGAGAGGGGGAAGTGCGGCTGACGCTGGAAAACAAGTCCCCCGTCCCCCTGTCGGGAGTGCGTGTGGGAGTGCGGATAACAAGCCTGCCCACGGGGGAAACACGGCGGCAGACGGCGGATATCCCCCTGCCTGCCCGCTCGGTGCAGACGGTCACCGTAGGCATTTCCCCCAAAAACTGCGGCGAGGCGAGAGTGTATCTCGAATACGTAAAAATATACGACCTGCTCCACCTCTTTTCCCGAAAACTCTTTACCGGAGAGGGACTTATAGGCAGGCTGTGCGTTATCCCCAAAATCGAGCCGAAGTACGCATCGGAAGCGGCCGAGCTTATGAAGCTGACCCGTGAGACGATTGCCGAAGCAAGCTCCGATGTGAACAGCGACAGCGGCGCATTCGGCGATGTAAGCGGATATCGGGACTATATTCCGGGGGACAAGCTCTCCCGTCTTCACCATAAGCTCTCCGCCCGCTTCGATAAGGATATAGTACGCATAATGTCCCCGGACAGCAGCGGGCATTTTCTCCTGACAGCCGACCTGTCGGCGGATCGTCCTGTCCCGCAGGATAAGCATTCGGTGTCCGGCAATGGGGAAAATACGTCAAACCCGTCAGCCCTGCCGCCCGGTCTTCTCGATGAAAGGGACAAAAGACTTGAAAAGCTCATAAGTACGGCATATTACCTGTCACAGGAGGGAGCGGAGGTCTGTGTGGCATTGCCGGACAACGACCTGTCGGAAATGATGATAGGCACTGTTCCGGCATTGCGCTGTACAAATGTCTCCGACTGCCTTAATGCCGCAAAAGCCCTTTGCGGTGCGGATTTTTCGGGAGCGGCAGTTGCCCGGAGAGCTGACAGCCAATATATGACCGTTCGCATAGAGGATAACGATGAAGAAACTGATTAAAACACGGACAAGCGTAAATACCGGATTCCCCGATGTATCGGTGGGGGTGCATATCTCTTCGGAACAGCCCCGTGCGGGATCTATTCTTGTTCGGACAGCCGTTGCCGCCGCAGGGATATTCGGCTCGCTTTTTACTTTCCTGACAAGCATGGAGAGCAGAGGGATAAGCTGCTTTCCCAAAACCTCTGCCGTTGTTACGGCGATTTTGGGCTGGCTGTGGTTTTCCCTTGTTTACGGTGTTTCGGAAATGTTTCCCGAACATTCCCGCAGCGCAAAAAATGCCGCCGGTATTTCTCTTATAGCCATGCTGCTTTTCGGAACAGCAAATGTCAGGAAGATAGCATCGGGCTTTATGGCCGCCGCAAATATCCTTTTGGGAGACCTGTTCACCCAATACCGAGATATGCCCCTGTTCGCCCCGGAAATTGCCATTGCGGACTATATCGAAAAATCTCCCGGTATGACGGCGGAGGATTTTATTCCTCTTGCGCTGTGCTTTATCGTCCTGCTGATCTCCGCAGCCGCCTGCGGAGGGATAATAAAAAAGCCATCCCTGCTTCTTTTTTTTGCGGGGACATTCCCGCTGGCGGAAATATGCCTGTATTTCGGGCTTGTGCCCAAATATCTTCCTTTTGCCCTGCTGTGTGCCTCTTGGTGCGCCGCTCTGGCGGCAGCCATCGCCCATTGGGGGATATTTGCTGACAAAGGCGCAGGGGGACTATTCGCAAAAACAGCTTCCCAAAGCGCATTGTCGGGTTTTATCGCCATGCTCCTTTGTTTCGGCGGGGCGGCTTTCCTTTTCGGTGAACGAACCCGCCCGGACTTGGTGGAAGACTTTCGCACCGCCGTTGTGGTCTATATGAAAACATTCTCATGGGAAAAATTCACCGACGACCTGGCGGACGCCTTTTTTCCCCCGGAAAAACCCTCTGTGACCCACGATGGGAAATTGGGCAATGTTGACAGCGTGGAGTTCGGGGGAGACGCCATGCTCTATGTCTCCCTTCCCGAAAGCAGCGAAACTATGTATTTAAAGGGCTTTTCCGCCTCCGAGTACCAAGGCTCCCGATGGGTAAGAGGGAAAGATCTGCCCATTCTCGAAAGCAAACTTACCAGTCAGGAGTTTTTTGCGGCACGCATTTTAAAAAGCACACCGCCCTTTCAGGGACTTACCGCCCAAAGCGTCACGGTTCGGAATGCGGGAATGTCAAGCGGGATACGCTACTACCCCGCCAACGCCGCAGGACTTATGGAAACGGACGGTCAGCGGAGGCGGTACGGCGTGTTTTTCCCCCAAGGAGACTGGCAGCGGCAGGTGATAGAATCCGCCCCCTATATCACTCTTAACGGCGAAACGCAGCGGGACGAGGCAGCCATGAAAGCCTATGCCTATGCCAATTGCCTCGATGTTCCCGAAACCTTTACCGCCGCCGAGGATTTCTTTGCGGGCTATAACGGCATTTCCCTTTACGAGGAGCTGACCTATATCCGTATCAAGCTCGCCCTTGAATGCGATTATGACCTTACGGCAGGTAAAAAGCCCTTCGGCATGGACTTTGCCCAGTGGTTTCTGACGGAAAACAAGCGGGG
>JAMOZU010000167.1 GCA_023667745.1 Ruminococcus sp. | reverse complement strand
GAATTTATGGCAATCCTCATCTTCCTTACCCTTTCCCGCCCAGTATTCCGCAAACTTTTTCGCCGCCGCTTTCTGTTCTTTGACCGTCATATCAACACGCCCCGTTTCGATGAATTTACTTTTTTATTATAACATATCTTGGGGGAAATTTCAAGGGGGGTTCGGGAATTTTCGGAATATCACGGTAATAAAGTCAAGCTGCAGCAAATGTTCGGCTTTTTTTGTCGAAATGTTAGACAAGAATTTGCAGAATGTATTGACACACGGTCTCAAAGAAGCGGTGATAAAATCCGAAGACAAAGCTGACGCCGGGCGGATATTCAATTTCCCATACGCCGCAGTGGAGGAGATTCTTGCAAATGCGGTGTACCGCCGTTCCTATCAGGTAAACGAGCCTATTACGGTGCGCATTAGCCCGACGGGAATGGAGATAACGAGCTTTCCCGGATTTGACCGCAGCATTTCCGATAAAAGCATAGCGGAGCAGAATATCAGGGCGAGGATATACAGAAACAGGAGAATAGGAGATTTTCTGAAAGAGCTTAAACTTATTGAGGGAAGAAATACGGGATTTCCCAATGCCATTAAAGCTCTCAAAAATAACGGTTCGGGCAGTCTTAAATTTGATATGGACGAAAACCGAAGCTATCTTTCGGTGACTATCCCTGTTCACCCTTATTTTGCCCCCCATAAATACGGTTTCGGAAAAGGAGTCTCTGTACCGCCGGAAAATACTCGAAAAACTAAAGGAAAGACCCATGACCAAAAGCGAGTTGGCAGAGGCTATGGGGTATAATACAAATCCCATAATTCAATGAGGGATTTGTATTATACTCAAACGGAGGTTGAGTGTAAATGCCCACCCTCCGTTCTTTCGAGTAATTTTGCATTTTTGCCGAGTTATAATCTATATAAAAATGCGAAGATATTCTTCGGTAAGGACGGTAACAAAATGATAGGTTCAACTGATATGACCGCTTCCGCCTCTTTCGGGCAGGCGGAGGCAAGTGCGGCAAGTACAAAGAAAAAAGAACAGCCCGCAAAGAAGATAGCTCCGCTGCTGGCGGCCATGGCGGCGGGGTGGATATACACGGGAGTGAGGCTGGGGGGCAGCGTATCGGTCTTCGGCATATCCTTTGCGGCGGCTCTTCCCGCTCCGCTGGGATTTGCGGCTCTCATGGGCGGCGTGATGTCGGCAATTGCGGGAGGAAATCTTTGGCAAAGTCTCCCGTGGCTTACGGCTATGGGGATAATGGCGGCGTACAACCTTATTTTCAGGCGGCGGGGGCATTGCAGCAGGCGGCTGACGGCAGCGGTATCGGGGGCAGTCTCCTTTGTGTGCATTGCGGCTGTGAACGCAGGCAGCGGAGGGCTTGCCGTGTTCGCCGCCGCTCTTATACGGGGAGGACTTTGCCTTTTGGGCATGCTGTGCTTTTTCGATACCCTTGTTATCTTAAAACACGGCTGCAAAATGGGCGGCGATAACCCGAACATCAGAGCCGCCGAGAGACTGGGGGCGTTGGGGGCGGTGTATATGATAACCATATGCTCCCTTGTCCCCCGTGAGATAGGGATATTCAATATGGGCAGGATCGCCGCCGGTATTTTCTGCGCCGCCGCCGCAAGGAAGTTCGGCGCAAAAGGCGGTGCGGCGGCGGGCATACTGTCGGGAACGGCGTTTCTCCTGTGCGACCCCGGGGCGGGGAGAAGCGGCGTGATACTTGCCTTTGCGGCAATGGCGGCGGGAATGTGCGGCGACAGGGGAAAATACACCGTCGATACAGCGTTTATCCTGTCGGCGTTTGCTGTGACTGCGGCGGCGGGAATGCCCTCGGGAACGCCCGCTTTCATAGCGGATATGGGGGCTGCCGCCGTCCTCTACTGCATTATTCCCGAAAGCGTTTACATAGGCAAGTTAAGCGTTATTTCGGCAGATACGGGCAGCGGTGCGGCGGCTTGCTCCAACGAGCTTAAGTTTACAAAAAATATGCTTACGGAAGTGATAAATGATGTGGAGGACGGAGCGGGAATGCTCGCAAGAGTTTATGAAAAGGAAAATGCGGGAAAGGGCAGGTTTGCCGTCAGCGAGACAGTCAGGGAAAGGGTCTGCGCTTCGATTTGCACTAAAGAAAGGTGCAGCGCAGTTATCGGCTGCGCTCCGAGGGAAATATCGCAGGGCTGTTTCAGGGCTGCGCAGGGCATTCTCGAAAAGAAAGGCAGCATTACTGGAAAAGAGCTGCCGGCGGGCTTCGAGGGCTGCACGAAAAAAAATCTCATTGCTTGGGAATACAATACATTATACGGAGTTAAGAAAATACAGTCCCGCAAGCGGGCGGGCGCAAAGCGATTTTTAGACAATATATCCCGCGAACTCTATGCCTGCGGCGGCATGATGAGCGACATTGCGGAGGATATGGACAGGCGGCGGGAAGAGGACAAGGCTATGAGCGAGGCGGCTTTCAAGGTGCTGCGGCGGAGGGTCGGCAGGATAAAGTCAGTAAGGGTCACCTACGACGGCGAGGGGAGACCTTTCTGCGAGGCGTATTTTACCGCTCCGGAAAAGTTTCCGGACACGTCCCTTGCCCGTGTGACCGCCCGCTTGGGAGAGCTGCTGGGGGAAGAGCTTGAAAAGCCCGCCCTTCTCTGCTGCGGCAGGGAACGGGGGGGAGACATGGAAGAGGGGGAACAGTTCTCCTACCGTGCCCGCTGGTGGAGCGGCGGGGGATATTATCCGGATTTTTCCGTGTCCTGCCACCCTGCGGAAGGGGGAGTATGCGGCGACAGCTCCGCCGCTTTCGAGGACGGCAGGGGGAACTTTTACCTTATTCTTTCCGATGGCATGGGGACGGGTCACAGGGCGGCGGCACAAAGCAGCCTTGCGGTAAGCGTTCTGCGGCGGCTTATCCTTGCGGGAGCAAGCCCCGTAAACGGCGTGAAGATGCTAAACGTCCTTATGTCCTGTGCGGGGGCGGACGAGACGTTCACCACCGTCGATCTGCTGAAAATAAACTGCCTTGACGGCAGGGCGAGCCTTATTAAAATGGGGGCTGCTCCCACGGCTGTCATCTGCGGGGGAGAAGTCGAGGTGTACAGCGGCGTTTCCGCTCCGGTGGGGATTTTGGACGACCCTGCGGTGGAGGAAATTTTCTTTGACGTTGACAACACCGCCCGCATTATCATGGTGACCGACGGCGTCGGCGAGGGCTGCTCCGAGCTTATCACCGCCCTGCTCCAAAACGACCGCCTTACACCCGAACAGACTGCGGACAAGCTGAAAGATTTTGCCGTAAACGAGGGGGAGAACAGCACCGTAAGCCTGCCCGATGATGTGACGGTGGGGGTGATACGGTTGCTCCGTTGATTTCCTCAATCGCCGGAATGGCTTTTTGAAATGCTTTGCTTTTTGGGCTTTTGCGGCTTGCCGAATTTATTTTTTCTGAAATGCAGTTACTTTTTTTGTCTGCCGCAGCTTGCCGTGCGGTGAACTTTTTGGAAAAAGCCTCCTCGGCGAGTGAGAGGGGACAGCCATACCGGCGTTTGAGGTAACCCCCTCCTTAAACGTTTCAGTATAAAAATCTCACCCTTTATTCATACTTGCGGGCGGCAATTTTTGTAACATATTACCAAAAGAAGTACCCTCAAACAGTGAGATTTGTAAAACTTTTACAATACCCCTTGCAATTTACAGAGTAATATGTTAAAATATTGTTAGTAGAAAATGGGCATACTATACTATGCGCAGTCAACAATTCCCCGGCACGGAAAATGCAGGCGGGGAAAGAACGAAAGGCAGTAGATCATATGAGCAGAAAAACCGAAAACAATGCTAATCCCTTGGGGGATTACGAGTTTCCTTTATTCGTGTTCCATGAAGGCAGCAATTATGAGGCGTTCAAATTCTTCGGAGCGCATAAGGGAGTAAAAGACGGCAAAGAGGGCGTTTATTTCAGGGTATGGGCTCCCAACGCAAAGTCTGTTTCTTTGGTGGGGGATTTCAACGACTGGGACAGAAGCAAAAATCCCATGTACCGCTTAAGCGACAAGACCGTGTGGGAGACGTTCGTCGAGGGCGTGGAGCAGTATTTCACCTATAAGTACAGCGTGGAGACCGCCCACAGAAGCGTGGTCGACAAGGCAGACCCTTACGGCGCACACATGGAGTTGCGCCCGAATACCGCCACCAAATATTTCGACCTCGACAGCTACAAGTGGCAGGACAAGGCGTGGTACGACCGCAAGAAAAAAACCAACGTCTACAAAAGCCCCATGAACATCTACGAGGCTCATCTGGGTTCGTGGCGGCAGTATAAGGACGGCTCGCCTTTCGGCTATGTGAAATTCGCCGAGGAGATGTCGGAATACTTAGCTGACATGGGCTACACTCATGTGGAGCTTATGCCGCTGGCGGAATATCCTTTCGACGGCTCGTGGGGGTATCAGGTAATAGGCTATTACGCTCCCACTTCAAGATACGGTACGCCCGAGGAATTTATGGAAATGATAGATATTTTCCACCGTCACGGCATAGGCGTTATACTGGACTGGGTGCCTGCCCATTTCCCCAAAGACGCTGCGGGACTTTTTGAATTTGACGGCGACTGCTGCTATGAATACTCCGATCCTTTAAAACGGGAACACGCCGCTTGGGGTACGAGAGTTTTCGATTACGGCAAGGGCGAGGTAAGGAGCTTCCTTATTTCCAATGCCGTTTACTGGATAGAAAAATTCCATTTGGACGGTTTGCGTGTCGATGCTGTTGCATCCATGCTCTACCTCGATTACGACAGGCGGGAATGGAGACCCAATAAAGACGGCGGTCACGAAAACTACGAGGCGATAGAGTTTTTGCAGAAGCTCAACACCGCCGTATTTTCAAGAAATCCCGATGTTTTGATGATAGCAGAGGAGTCCACCGCATGGCCTATGGTAACAAAGCCCGCAGATGCAGGCGGACTGGGCTTCAACTTCAAATGGAACATGGGCTGGATGAACGACACTCTCGATTATATGCGCACCGACCCCATCTACAGAGCGGGCGGGCATAATAAACTTACCTTCTCATTCTTTTACGCATTCAGCGAGAATTACATTCTCCCCATTTCCCACGACGAGGTAGTTCACGGGAAAGCCTCTCTTGTGGGGAAAATGAGCAGCCCCACATTAGAGGGAAAATTCGCTTCCGACCGTGCGTTTATCGCATATATGATGGCGCACCCGGGCAAAAAGCTCAACTTTATGGGGACAGAGCTGGGGCAGATAATCGAGTGGAACTACGAAAAGGAGCTTGACTGGCTGCTTTTGCAGTTCGACGCTCACCGCAGAATGAAAGATTTCTTCAAGGAGCTTAATCACTTCTATCTGGATAACACTCCCATGTGGAAAAACGACGATTCCTGGTCGGGCTTCAAGTGGATAGTGTCGGACGATTATACACAGAGCGTTATCGCTTTCAGGCGTATCGACGACACAGATCCGGACGACCCCAAGGAGATAATCATTGTGG
>JAMOZU010000166.1 GCA_023667745.1 Ruminococcus sp. | reverse complement strand
AGAACCCCCGAAAAACCTACTTAGCCAACTCCCTTTGCCGCCTTGCCGTTGACAGCATAAGTTTTATCCTGTTTTCCTGATTTACTTTGGTAGCTCCGGGGTCGTAGTCGATAGGGACGATGTTGGACTGGGGGAAGGTCTCCCGCAGCTTTCGTATCATGCCTTTGCCTATGATATGATTGGGCAGGCAGCCAAAAGGCTGGGCGCATACTATGCTGTTTATGCCCATGTGGATCATATCTATCATTTCCGCCGTAAGTAACCACCCCTCGCCCATTTTGTTTGCGGGAGACACAAAAGGCTCAACGTCTTTTTTGGCCTTCTCAAAGGGTGTGGGTCCGAAAAATCTCGTCCCCTTGACGGCTTTGATTATCTTGTTCTGCATGAGCTTGAAAAAGCCCTTGACAGCCGTAGAGACGGCATATTTCTTGTATTTTACGTGATACAGTTCCGTTTCCACCACGTGATGATCGCCCATAAAAATAAGGAAATCTATAAGACCGGGGCAGTAGACCTCGCACCCCTCGGATTCAAGATAACGGTGAAGGTCGTTGTTTCCCAAGGGGGAATATTTGATGTAAATCTCCCCCACCACTCCCACACGGATAATGTCCGGGTTCGGGGTATAGGAGACTTCCTCGAAATCCTTTACTATCCGGGCGGACACCTTGTCAAAGGATGTGTAGCTGAAATTTATATCCACAAGCCTGTCTATCCATTTGTCAATGAGTCTGTCACAGTCACCCTTGTTGTTCTCGTAAGGGCGCACCTGATTGGAAAGCAGCATAAGCACGTCCCCGTAGCATACCGCCGTTATAAGCTCCGCCAGCAGCGGGGGCGTTAAATGGAAACCGGGGTTTTTCTCCAGACTCGCAAGATTCAGGGAGATGACCGGCACTTGATCCATGCCGCATTTGTGCAATGCTTTTCTTATAAGATGGATATAGTTTGAGGCTCTGCACCCGCCGCCCGACTGTATCATCATAAGAGCTGTTTTGTTGACATCGTACTCACCGCTTTTGAGTGCGTCGATAAATTGCCCTATGCACAAAAGAGCAGGGTAACAGGTATCGTTATGGGTGTATCGCAATCCCTCGTCTTTTATCTTTCTGCCCATGGTGGTAAGTAGCTTTGCACGGTAGCCGTGGTTATTGAATATCCTTTCAAGAAGTCTGAAATGGATAGGGAGCATATTGGGGATAAGGATGGTATATTCCTGCCGCATTTCTTCCGTAAAGAGCAGTCTGCCCTCTTCATTATAAACAAGCTCTGCCATTGAGCGTATCAGCCTCGTTTCTGCGGAATACCCCGTAACGGTCTCCGCTGTATTCTTTTATTTATCGGACGCCGGAGCTGCTGCGATGCGTACATATTTTTAACGCTGTTCCGCCGCCTGCGGCGGAAAGAAGGCATAACTCCGCTTTCGCCATATTCTATTATACCACACCATAAAAATTTTTTCAAGGGATTTCGGGATAATTTAATAAATTTTTGTCGATAAATGCCGATATTGGGAAATGCTTTATTAAACGGAATGTAACATTTAACCTATTTCCTTTAATGTCTCCCCTTTGAAATTGGCGGCAATATTGTTAAGGAACTCCGCCCAGCTGTCCCCTCCGATGTACACTTCCTCGGAGATGATGTAGATTTTCCCGCTTTCTCCCATAGCAATATAGTCCTCCCCCATAAGTCCCAAGGGGATAATGTAATCGCCGACCGCCTTTGACAGCTGTGAGAACAGCCCCGCTGCGTCGTAGATATTTTCCGGATACACCACCATTTTATTTTCGATGTCCGAGTTTTCCGTTATCTCGAAACGCTCCCCCCGAAACTGTCCCCGTTTGCCCACGGAGAGCATATAGAAATTCTCGATTATCTCCACGGCTTCCGGGAAAAGGCGGTAGCCCTCTTCCTCGAAAAAGGCAAAACATTCCTCCAAGGAATCCTCCGACATAAGCCGTGATTTGCCGTAGCCGCAGGAGTCTATAAGGGCTTTTGCCCTGGGGGTGAGTGCGGTCAGATCCATGATGGTCAGCTCCTTTTTAATATGTTTTTCAGAGCGGCACTATTTTGCATAATTGTCATTTTATTCTTTAAAGCTTTACTTTATCGGGAGTCTCCGCCCCTCGTATAAAACCTCTGCCAAAGGGAATATGTTTTCCCCGGAGCTAACTCCTCATAACCCGACAGCTCTGCCGGTATATCCAGATTGGGTGCATTTACCTGTGCCGTCATAGGCTCCGGGCAGAAATAATTCATAAACCCGTTGTGATTCCAGACTATCCAGAATTTGTACTTTTTATCCACCTCGTTGAGTATCTGCTTACCGCTGTCAAGGTCGGTCATCACCGTTCCGTGAAAAGGCTTGCCGTCTACCGTCAGAACTCCCCCCGAATACATATCGTTGCAAATATCCCGCAGCACGGGGCATGTCCCATCAACATACCTCTTGTCATACTCCGTCAGCTTTGCCCGCTTCCCCGCAGGCAGCCAACGGCTCTTGTTAAACAGTATCTTTTCCTCCGCAGGCACTTGCAACCGAATTTTTTCCTGCACTCCGCCGTCAACGAATGGCGCATTTATTGTCGTGTGAGTGGCTATGGAAACGGGCAGCATTCTGTCCGACTCGTTTATAAGCGTGACTTCATGATAAAGCCCCTTTGCCGAAAGCTCGATCTTTATCCTTACCGTAAACTTTACCGGGAAACAGTTAAAGAAAAAATCCCCCTCGTCATACCTGAACTCGTTTACCGCAAAGGCTTTCCCGCTCTTAGCCCCCATATCGGCGACCTTGTAAGCCCTCTTTTGGATAAACCCGTGCAGATGATTGCCGAACCTCTCCTCATTTACCGGGAAACGGTACAGCCCGTCGCTCGTCCTTACAAGTCCGCTGTCGAACCTGTTGGGCAGAAACAGCGTAGGCAGCCCCCATATCTCCGGCGCATTCATGATCTCCCCCAACGAAACTCCGTTATTGTAGCGGAATATCTCCATGCCCCTTTTCTCGTCCCTGAACCGCAGTACATTCGACCCAAGCCCGTGCGCCACCACCGCATAATATCCCCCCGCACTAAGCTCCACTACCTCCGCACCCTTGTGCATAGCCTTTCTTGCATAATTTTCACTTGCCATTTTAACATTCTCCTTTATTTTTATTTCTTTACCTGACAGGCTTTCCCGACAGCAACAGGCTGTCAATATCCGCAAAAGCGTTTTCTATAGCCTCGCAGTGATATATCTCATACATACCGAGAATAAAGCCGGTAATATTTTTGTTGTCCCACTCAGCAAGAACATCTCCCGTGGGCATATCCCTGTACTCCGCATATTTTTCAAGCAGATACACAAAAAATTCCTGCTCCGCCGTCATTTTATTCACCTCTGATATATATTGAATTTCTCGGATCACCCGTTACCTGCTCGCATTCCCACATATCAAACAAAGCAGGACAGCCGAACTCGTCCATGCCGTACTCCCTATCCTCAAGCATACCGTGAGTACGGGATCTTATGAAACTTTTTACAGCGTCCATAGGCTCAATTCCGTATTTATCTATTATCATTTTTATGACCTCGGTGTCGTAATAATGCAAAACTTCGCACATCATCTTTTGCATATAACAGCCTCCTTGAATCTCAAAAGGTCAACAGCCCTTTGAGTTTTGAATGCGGTCTGATCTTTTAGTTTTTGAGGAAGAAGCCTCTTTACGGCAAATTCCTCGTCCAGAAACCCTGAAATATACATATTAAGAACGGGCATTGTGTTATCGTTTGCAACAGGACCTGTTATAATATCATATTCATCTCCCTTGTAAATTCCCCTTCTGTTCCGTACAACAAAATCCAACCACTCTTTATCGGGTTTTTCAAAGGATAAAACATTAAGCTCATCAATGCTTTTGTCGTCAATTTCATATACAGATACAGCAGCCTGTCCGCTGACCCTGCGTTTTGTAATATTTACCGCCCACTTTTCCGCCTGCGCATAATCGGAGGTCGTATAAAAGCCTGCTCCGAAATCAAGCGTTTTTCTGCTCATGCGCAATTGAGGTTTTTTTACCGTCACATTACTTCCGTGATATAATATCAACAAAACTCCTCCCTGCAATTTTTTACGGCAAACCCTATTTTACCCATCATACCCTCTCACCCTAAGCTCCACCCCCATCTTCTCCGCAATCGCTCTACTCTCCTCAATTTCCCTTTCCCCGATAACATCCACCACCGTAAACATCACCTTCGGCACATATTTTTTGCACTCCTCCGCAAATTTCAGCATACATTCAAAGCTGTCCTCCCACTTGGGACGGGTCACCGCATTATACCCCGCCTTGTTCCCCGAATTAAGGCTTATCGAAACCACATCGACTGCGCCTTTGAGCAGGGGAGCTGTCTGTCTGCCGTTTATCCTGTCCCCCAAACCGTTGGTGTTGAGCCGCACGGCAACGCCGTAATTTTCCTTGATGAACCTGCCGATGACGCTTACATCTTCCGCCCTTTCCATAGGCTCGCCGAACCCGCAGAAAACAACTTCCTCGTAGCTTCCCATATCCCGCTTTTTTATTTCACCTATGACCTCTTCCGCCGTCGGCTCTCTCTCCAGCCATAAACTGCCGCTGCCGTAAGCCCCGTCCCCGTTTTTCCTTATGCAGAACGTACAATTACACGGACAGCGGTTGGTAAGGTTGATATAAAGATTATTTCCCACAGTGTAAAGCACAGTCATCATTTTTGTTCACCTTATCCGGAAAAATTACTGAATTATTTTATTTGTTTTCCGCCGCCGAAGACGGCGGAAAAACGAGTTTACACATGCCTTATTTCTTGCCGTACCAAAACATTCGAACGAAAATATTCGTATTCGTCGGAGTATCTTTCTTTAAGCCTGCAAATTTTAAGACGCATACCTGTTTTACTCTCCAATATCAAGGCGTATACAGATCAATATTAAGAATAAAATGTATCAGAAAAGCCATACTCACCGCCCCGCAGGAAACAACATCCGCAACGGCTGTCAGAACAAGTCTTTTAACTACCGTCTCTTTATCCGCCCTCTCAAATTCCCCCTTATGCTTTTTCATACAGAAAAGATAAAATACCCCATTGGCGGCAATATATATGATAACCGTATTTATCCGCATAACAAGAGCAAGAACTATTCTTAGCGCAAGAGGCACAGTCAGATTGAACAGTATTATCCGCCGGAAAGGCACCATGCTGTAATAATCGCATACCGCTCCCCATATACAGCCGATACCCTTGCGAACCTTTTCCGCAGCATTTTCCATATCCCTTGTCCCCCCTATTTCCTCCCCTTGACTATCTTCACCACCACCGCCGTCACAATAACAACGCCGCACACAATTAATATAGGCACAGCCCACCCCGGCAGCTCCGTTGAATTAAAATTGCTCCCGGGCGTGTCAAAAATAACGTCATACAGCCTCATTGTAATCTCCATTCCTGCCGCCTCCCTTATTTTTTCCGTATTTTAAGCGAAATATCAAATGCCTTCACCGAATGAGTGACCGCTCCCGAGGAAATAATAGCCACCCCCGTTTTCGCAACTTCCC
>JAMOZU010000165.1 GCA_023667745.1 Ruminococcus sp. | reverse complement strand
CCGTTTCTTTCGCCCTTGTCACAGCCTCTCCCGCCGACCCCGTGGGACAGTATATTTTAGGACTGGGGACTGCCGTGTCCCCCGAACAGCGAGCCCGGATAGAGGACTACTGGGGGGTGAACAAGCCTCCGGTACAGCGTTACCTTGACTGGCTTGGCAGTATCATTCGCGGGGATATGGGCGAGTCCGCCCTTTACCGCCGCCCGGTGGCGGATATAATAGGGGAGCGGTTCAAAAGCTCTTTTGCGCTGATGCTTTTTGCATGGATACTGTCGTCGGTCATAGGGGTGGGGCTGGGGTGCGTTATGGGAATGAACAGGGGCAGGGCGGCGGACAGGATAATAAAAAAAATATGCTATCTTATGAACTGCGCCCCATCGTTCTGGATAGGGCTTATTTTGCTGTATGTGTTTTCGGTGCGGCTGGGGGTGTTTCCCATAGGCTTTTCAAGTCCCATCGGCGTAACGGAGGAAAATGTTACGCTAATGCAGAAGATACGCCACATTATCCTCCCCGGAGTCACTCTCAGCCTGTCTTCCTTTTCGGACGCTGCCCTGCACACAAGGCAAAAGCTCATAGACGTTCTCAACAGCGATTATGTTCTGTTTGCAAGGGCAAGGGGAGAAAGCGAACGGACTGTTTTTTGGCGGCACGGTCTGAGGAATATCCTGTTGCCTGCTCTGACTCTGCGGTTCGTTTCGTTTTCCGAGCTTTTCGGCGGCTCGGTGCTTGCGGAAAATGTTTTCAGCTATCCGGGACTGGGGAGTGCTGCGGCTGCTGCGGGACTTAATTCGGACGTGCCTTTGCTTTTGGGTATAACTCTTTTTTCCGCTCTGTTCGTCTGTATCGGTAATATGACCGCCGACCTGCTTTACGGAATTATCGACCCCCGAACAAATACGATGCGGGCAACGGGGGAGGGGACTGAATGAAAAGACCGAACCGCCGTACAAGAATGCTGATATTTGCCGCCGTTCTGTTTCTTTTGCTGACGGCAGTCTATGCTGCGGGCGTTCTCATTCCCGATGAGGCTGTAAGAGGCAGTTTTATGAATGCGGGTCTTCCCCCTTCTCCCGAACACCCTTTCGGGACGGATTCATTGGGACGTGACCTGTTCCTGCGTACCCTTAAGGGACTGTCCGTCAGCATGACGGTGGGGCTGGCGGCAACGGGAGTAAGTGCGGTCATCGCACTGCTGGCGGGGTTTGCTGCTGCTGCGGGGTCAAAAACCGTTGACAGCGTGATAAACTGGCTTATCGACCTTGTAATGAGCGTCCCTCATACGATACTTGTGATACTTATCTCCTTTGCGGCAGGGCGGGGGGCAAAGGGACTTATGACAGGCATTGCCGCCACTCACTGGTGCAGTCTTGCAAGGCTTGTGAGAGAGGAGGTCATGGGGCTGCGGGGGGAGCATTATGCGGCGGTCTCCCGAAAACTGGGAAAGTCCCCGCTGTGGGTCATGAAAAATCATATGCTTCCCGGAGTGCTGCCTCAGTTTATATCGGGGCTTGTGCTGCTGTTCCCCCATGCCGTTATCCATGAGGCGGCAATATCTTTCCTCGGTTTCGGTCTTCCTCCGGAGCAGCCTGCCATAGGGATAATATTATCCGAAAGCATGAGGTATATATCTGCGGGAATGTGGTGGCAGGCTGTTCTTCCGGGGGTCACCCTTGTTATGACGGTGCTTCTTATCGACAAACTGGGGGAAGAGATAAAGCTGCTGACCGACCCTTTCAGCGCACAGGAATAGGAGGGTCACAATGGAGGAAAAAGAGCCGATTCTTGAAATATGCGGGCTGTCGGTGTCCTTCGGTATGTATGACAGCGTGTTTAGGCAGAGGGAGCTTGAGGTAATATCCGACCTTGCGCTGACTGTACGCTGCGGGGAGATGACCGCTGTTGCGGGGGCTTCCGGTTCGGGGAAAAGTCTGCTGGCGGCGGCTGTTCTTGGGATCCTGCCCGCCAACGCCAAAGCGGAGGGGATCATTCGTTATAAAGGGCGGGAGCTTACTCCCCGGCTCCAAAAGCAGCTGAGGGGACGGGAAATAGCCTTTGTCCCCCAGTCGGTGACCTATCTTGACCCTCTTATGAAAGCGGGACGGCAGGCGGAAGGTCACATAAAGCCGCCTCCCGTAAAAAAACGCCGTGAGGTATGGGAGCGGCTGGGGCTGCCCGAAAGTGCCGCCCGGATGTACCCTTTTCAGCTTTCGGGGGGAATGGCAAGGCGTGTGCTGGCGTCGTCCGCTCTCATGGGGGGAGCGCAGCTTTTAATAGCCGACGAACCTACCCCCGGTATGACAGCGGAGCAGTCGGAGGAGGCTCTTAAAATGCTCCGTGAAATGGCGGACGAGGGCAGGGGAGTGGTACTTATTACCCATGACATCGCACTTGCCGTTGAGTATGCCGACAAGGTGGCTGTCTTTTATGCGGGGACAACGGTGGAGACAGCCCCTGCCTCCGATTTCAAAAAAGGCTCGGAGTATCTGCGCCACCCATATTCAAAGGCACTCTGGAACGCCCTTCCTCAAAACGGATTTACGCCTGCGGAGGGCTTTCAGCCTTATGCGGGGGAAATACCTTTTCATGAAGGCTGTCTGTTTGCCCCAAGGTGTCCCGTGAAAAGACGGGAATGCGAAAAAAATGCCCCTCCCGCCGTTAAGGTGCGAGGGGGAGAGGTCAGGTGCTTTTATGCCACTTGAGGCGAGGAACGTTTATTTTCGGTACGGCAGGAAACTGCCGCCTGTTCTGGAGAATATCAGCTTTGAGGTAAACAGGGGGGAGGCTGTCGCATTGTCCGCTCCGGGAGGCAGGGGAAAAACCACCCTTGCAATGCTGCTGTCGGGGTATCTTTCGCCCCAAAGAGGGCAGATACTCCTTGACGGGAAACTGTTGCCGAAAAAGGGCGTATGTCCCGTGCAGCTTATCTTCCAGCACCCCGAAAAGGCGGTCGACCCTCGTTGGAGAATGAGGAGAACTCTTGAAGAGAGCGGCGGGATAACCGATGAGATACTTGACGGATTCGGGATAGAGAGGGCTTGGCTCGACCGTTTCCCGCGGGAGCTTTCCGGGGGCGAGCTGCAAAGATTCTGCGTTGCAAGAGCGATATTAAGCGGAGCGGACTATCTCATATGCGATGAGATGACCGCCATGCTCGACCCTGTTACGGCGGCTCAGATATGGAACGCTCTTCTTGACATTGCCCGCAGCCGCAGTATGGGGCTTGTTATCATTACCCACGACCGACCCCTTGCCGAAAGGACGGCGGACAGGACGGTCATGCTTGTATGAGAACCGTATAAAATAAGGTCTTTTAACTTAACCGGACAGCCGTCAAAGGACGGCTGCCGTTATTATACAAATCCCTCATTGGATTACGGGAATCAGCCGCCGCAAAAATCATATTTTGCTGCGCCTTCTTCTACATAATTTCAATGGGGATTGGTATTATGCTTCCTGCTTGTTTTCACGGGGGACTTTTTCCGTGACTATGGAATTTATCCCCTCTTTTTTTGCCCTGTAAAGGGCTTTCGATGCGGTGATAAGGTAATCCCTCGGTGTTTCTCCGCTGCTGCCGTCTTTGACGAAAGCCACTCCCGCCGAAAAATCCAGCGCGGGGACAGCCGTCCGCAGGCGGTCGGTCAGGCAATAGAGTTCGTTTTCCGTCAGTCCCTCCATATACACCGCAAACACGTCCTCCGCATATCCGAAGACAATGCCGCTTTTGAATATTCTCGCCGCCGCCTGCCCGAATCTGCCCAGCAGTTCGCTTCCTTTGCCAAAGCCGAATCTTTCGTTTATCCCGTTCATGCCGTCAATGTCCGCCAGCATCAGCAGAGCGCGCTCCGGGCGGGCGTTCAGTCTTTCGGATATAAGCCTTGTCCCCTCGTCCGCCCTTTGCCTCATAAACCCGCCGCCGTCATCCGCTCCGTCTTCCGTGTTGATACGCCCCAGAACTTTTATCACGTCGTCCCTGTCTCCGGCAATGCTTGTGTAATTCATGCGGCAGATCTGCCAGCCGCCCTTTCTGTCCGTACTCCTTGCACAGACGCTGCCCTTTTGCTCCCTGCGGCTTGCCTTTAGCATGATAAAGTAAAAATATGCCGAATCCTCCGGGTGTATGCTTGACGATGTACGCAGGTGACGGGAATATTCCTCAAACCGCCTTTCATCCTCGTCCCGTCCGGGGAAAAACACCATCTCGTCCTTGAACGGGTCGTATTCAAAGAGAAATGCCGTGCCTGTTTCCTCGAGTATTCTGTATCTTGCTCTGTCGAGCTTTAAATTAAGCTCCGTCTCTTTGTTTTTCGTGCAGTCGTAGACCGCCGCAAGGTACACAGGAACGTCCCTCTCGATGAAATCCACCTTTCTCGAACGTATGCAGAACCAGCCAACCGAGCCGTCACCTCTGCGCCCCCGCACTTCAAAGCACGCCTCTTTGTTTTCCCCCGCATATTTCAGGGCGTTTTTCAGGAAACGCTTTTCATCTTCCTCGAAAAAAGTTACCGTTACATTGTCAAGATAGGGTCTGTACTGTTCGGGACTGTAGCCCGCAACTTCAAAAAAACGCTCGTTGAGATACAGCGCACTGACCTTCCCCTCCCGCAGCTCAAACAAGCCTATGCCGTCGTACATGCTGTCGAGCAGCCTGCGGCAGACTCCGCCGTCAGCCGGGATTATCCTGCTTATATCGCTGATATTTTTGAGCCTGTCATCGTTTTCCATTGTCAACACACCTCCCGCGTTTGCTGAGGGACAGTTTGCCGCTTATTGTTTACCTGCCTGTCCGCTTGCTTGAATAAGCCGCAAAAAGTATATATTCGGGAAATTTTTCGGCGTAAGTTTATGATTGTCGACCGATATTCTGTATAAGATGTAAACTTGACGTTAAATATATTATATCACATTATTCTATAAATTGCAACTATTTTGTTAAAGAAAAATAAATTTTGTTAATTTGCACAAATTTATATTAACAATTCGGTTACAATATGCAATGCTCCGCAGAAATATCCTCAATAATGCAGGTTTATACAAATCCCTCATTGGATTATGAGATTCGGCTGCCGCAAAAACCGTATATGCAAGTTTTTGCGGCGGCTTCTTTTCCATAATCTAATGGGGATCGGTATTAGTCCGCAGGGGTCATTTCCGCTTTTTCTTTCCCTTTCCCGAATTTATCGCAATTTTCAGGCGGTTCACCTCAGAGGTTATCTCTCCCCGTCCTTTGTAACGGTCAAAGCCAAGGGCGGCTATTTCTTTGGCACGCTCGTTCATATCCAGTTTGAGCATAGCTTTCACAAGGCAGATGTCCGCCATGAGGGTGACTCTCGGATCCGGTTCGGACAGGAGCTTCAAAAAGACTTCCACCGCATTCTCATAGCGTTTCTCGATATACTCCCTTATGCCTACCGTGCGGCGCATTATCAGTGTTCCTCCGCCGAACGCTTCCCGCTCCCGTTCGTTTATCAGCTGACGTATCCTTTGGGGCTTGTCCAGCAGAAAAAGGCACATGACATAGTTGCCCACGAACGCCGCCGCCTCGTCTTTTCCCAATCTGTCAATGTCGACTTTTTCGTATTCTCCG
>JAMOZU010000164.1 GCA_023667745.1 Ruminococcus sp. | reverse complement strand
GCTTGCCATCCGCTCCAGCTCGGACATGGACACGGAACGCTTTTCACAGGCTTTTCGGCGAGGGAAAAGGTTCTGGAGCGGCGTTCCTGTTTGCTGTAATAGGCGTTGCGGGAGTGGCGGTGTGCCTTGTTTTCCAATGGCTGCTTAGAGGGGAAACAGAGAGAGAGCGGAAGAATAAATAAGATACGGACACTCAATTTGTATACAGGTACGGTTTTCCCCTGCTGCCGGGCGGGGGAAAACCAATAGAGCAGGGAGCGATTTGCCGACTTATGATAAAGGCGGTTCAAACCGGATATGTTTATACCGGAGCAAAACATAGAAATGCTTTCACAGACCGTTTTCAGAAGGCAGAATCTTATACTTGATGGGCATTGCATTTGTATTGGTTATTTTATGGATAGCTATAAAGAGATTCTGAACAGGCACTAAGATTATTGAGTGGGTCTAATACTAATTCCCGTCAGAATTACAGAGAAGAAACCGCCGTAAAAAATTTGCGTATATGATTTTGGATGCGGCTTAAGTCCCATAATTCAATGAGGGTGTATCATAGCCTCCCCAATACCCCCATAAACCGCCTGCCGAAATCCTCAATATCCCCGATATTCTTTGCATAGGGCACATGTATAAACACCATTTCACTGCTGCTTCCCGTCTGCCGGATATATTCCAACCCGTTCCAATAGATACCGTTGCAGTAGGACGTCCCTGCATTTTCCGAAATAACAGCCTCGATTCCCTCTTCCTCAAATACCGCCGCCAGCCTTGCACAATCAAACAGCGTATTCAATGCAGCTCCGTTCATTCGTGCGGTTGTTTCGATATACACCTTGTTCCTTATAACAGGCTTCTGCCCCACAGCAATGACATATTTATATTCACACTTTACCATTGCGCCGATAAGCAGTTCCCTGTCTTTTGCCCTGTCGCTTGGCAGCAGAATCCTGCCGGCATAACCCTCCGTCAGCATTTGGGCAGAGGTACCCGCAAAGGCGGCTGTTAAAATGTTCATATCTCAATCCCCTATTTTTCATATAACGCAAACCACCGCCCCTTTAGGAGGGGCGGTTTAGATTTAGTGATGAAGTTTGCTTGAGCTTTTTGCTTTGGATGCAAGAAGCAGGAGGCAGGAGATTTTATTTTCCCGTCCGTGCTGTAATTGCGGGAGGAAAAAATTATTTCCCCGCAGCCGCCAGTGCCTTGGCTATGTTTTCCTCGCCCCATTCGCCTTTGCGGCGGTTGTAGATACCGAAAGTTTCCTCGCCCGTCTGTCCGGGATTGGAGTTGTTGTCCCACCAGAAGCAGGGAATGCCGTAAGCCTTTGCGCCTTTGATGTAATAGTCCACCCATTCCAGGCGGTCTTCCTCGTTGCCCTTGTTGATACAGCCGCATTCGCCGATAATAACCGCTCTGCCCTTGCTGACAAAGTATTTGTTAAGGTCGGAGAAGAAATTATCCAGTTCCCTTTTGTCGCTGTCGGAGAAATCGGACGAACCGCCCGCATTCATGGCGAAATTATAGGGGCTGTAAGCGTGAACGGAAACTATCACCCTGTCGTCATCGGGTATCTTCATATTCCGCAGTACGCTCATGGTGGAAGTGGCGGCGTAGGCAGGCACCATAATATGCCTGTAAGCGTTGTTCCCGCCGGTAGCACGGATAGCCCCCACTATGGCGGCGTTAAGGTTTTCCACAACCTTCCGCTCTTCGGGAGTGCCGCCGACCCATTCTTTTGCGCTGCCTTCCGTTCTCGGCTCGTTGAGTGTCTCAAATATGAGCCGCTCGCTGTAGCCCTTGAATGTGTTGGCTATCTGCGTCCAGAGGACGGTCATCTTCTTTTCGTATACCTTATAGGTATCCTCGCTCTTTATGCACTCGCCTATCCGGTAATATTCATTGTCGTGATGAGAGTTGAGGATAACATACATGCCGTTGTCGTAGGCGTAGTCAACCACTTCTTTTACACGCTTCATCCACGCCGAATCAACAGTCCCCGCATCATCGCAGTGCAGTCCCCAAGTCACGGGGATGCGAACGGCGTTAAAGCCCATAGCCTTGATATCGTCTATCATAGCCTTTGTGGTTTTGGGATTGCCCCATGCGGTCTCCAAACCAAGTCCGCTGCCTCCCGTGCAGGAATCCAGAGAGTTGCCCAGATTCCAGCCCACCTTTATCTTTTGGGCAAGCTCGATTGATGTAATATCCTTGTTAAAGGCCCCGGAGGTCTTTTCGGTCGACTGAGGTTTTGCAACAGTTGACGTACTGTCGGTCGCCGATGAATCAGTCGCCGAGCTGTCGGCATTTTCGCTTACCTTAACGGTAATGACAGCCTTTTTTCCCGAACCGTCCGCCGCTTTTATTGTAACGGAAGCAGTACCCGCCTTTACGGCGGTAATGCTCCCCTTTGAATCGGTCTTTACCACCGACTTATCCGATACGGATATACTTACGCTCTTGTTGGAAGCGTCGCTTGGGGATATTTTTATCGAAGGCTTGAAACTGTCCCCCGGTTTGAGAGACACCTCCGTCTTATTTACCGTTATCTTTTCCACACGCTTGCCCACGGTGACCTTTACCGAAGCGGACTTGTCCGTCCCCTTTATTGTCGCCGTAACGTCGGCAGTGCCGTTGTCAACAGCCGTTACCCTGCCCGAACTGTTTACCTTCACAACGGAGGTGTCTGAACTGCTCCACTGCAAAGTGCCGCCTGTAACGGTTGCTTTGAGCGTTACCGATTTGCCCTTTGTCACCGTGACCGCCTTATAGGGCAGGGAGACAGAACCGTCCGCCGCACTTACCGTAACTCCGGCGCAGCAAAAACACAATGCCATAAGAACCGCTGTCAGCAGGGAAAATATCCTTTTCATTTTCATAAAAAGTCCTCCTTATTATTCGGAAATAAGCCGCAGAAGAGTTTTTATAAGGTCGGATATCTGGGGCTTGGAGAACTGGGCGTCAGCTCCCACCGCCTTGCACTTATGTATCATCTGCTCATCGATAAGAGAGGAGAAGAGTATTACCGGAATATCCCGCAGGACAGGGTCGTCCTTGATGAGCTTTGTGAGCCTGTGACCGTCCATTTTGGGCATTTCTATATCGCTGATAACGCAGGCTACATGATCCGTGATGGGACCGTCCTTGTCCTTGAAGGAGCTTACATAATGCCATGCGTCCTCGCCGTTCTGGAAAGATGCGATATTTGAAAGACCCATTTCCGAAAGGGTACTGGTTATCATCTTGTTGAGGAAAGGCGAATCGTCCGCCACAACTACCCTCTTCCTGCCTGCGTTTATGCTCGCCTTGTCTATTTCCGTCAGCCCCGTAACGTCAAGCCCGCTGCTCTTGTTAAGGTCGGAAACTATACGCTCGAAGTCGAGTATCATAATGAGCCTGTCGTTTATCTTGGCAACACCTGTGGAAATGCCCATGCCCTCGCTGCTGGAAACGGCGGGAGGCTCGACAATATCCGTCCATGAAATGCGCTGGAAGCCGTTGACCTTCGTTACATGGAACGCCACCTGCATTTTGTTGAACTGACATACTATAATAACGGATTTTGACCCGCCCGGATTGGGGATATGCAGCACCGTATGCAGGTCTATCACCGTAATGAGCTGATCTCTCGGTATAAACACTCCCTCCACCTCGTCCGGACCGTTGGGGATAGGTGTTATTTCCTGGTCTGTCATGATCTCGCTGACCTTGGCAATATTTATCCCGTAAATATTCTTGCCCACGTTGAACTCAAGTATCTGAAGCTCGTTTGTGCCGCTTTCAAGGAGAATTTTCGTGCTCATTTTGTAAAACCGCCTTTCGGATTGGGGCGTTATTTCTCTGCGCTCCCAAAATTACAACCCGGTCCGCATTTTACGACAACCGCTGAACGCACAGACCGAAATATATTCATACTATAATTTTATCACATTTTCACAGTGAATTTGTTAAAATTTTGAAAACATTTATATAAAACATAAATTTTTTTGCTGATTTGGGATTTTATTTTGTACGAAAATACAAGCCGTAATTTGTGCAAATTTAACAAGAAACGTGAGCCGTTCGGTATTATCGTAAAAAACCGCCGCTCCCTTGTTACCCCACCTCCGCAATAAACACCGCCTGACTTTCCATCTCCTTGAACCGCTGCTCGAAAAGCTCCTTGCGGCAATTGACCGAGCCTTTCAGAGGGTCGTTGAAGTAAACAATATTCCGTGACGCACTGTAGCCCGTCACCAGAACGCAATGCTCGTTCCCCCGCCATGTGACTGTCTGCCCGGTCTCGCTGTCCGTCCAGGAAGCTCCGTCAAAGGTGTCTTTCATGTCAATGGTCACCCATGCTATCACCGGGAAACCCATTTCCAGAGCCGCATACACCCTTTCCGGCTCGCAGCCCGAAATGTTCACCACGTCGAACCTCCGCCCCTGCTGAACCGCAAGAAAATCCTTTGCGCACTTTTCTATCACCCCCGCATAGCAGCCGTAGGCAAACTTGCTCCGGGGGTCTCCCACGAACGTCCTGCGGAAATCTCCGGTTCTGTAGGGGCATTTTGGCAGATAGCTGTCCGCCAGCACTTCCTTGTCCACTTTGATGTTAAGATTGCTCAGTGCCATGGCAAGAGAGGTGACCTCGCAGCCGGTGGGCAGCTCCGGGTTCTGCTTTACAGCGGGAATTTTCCGCAGCAGTGCGCCGCCCTCGCTCGCCTTGTAGGGGACGTAGACCGTCACCGTCGGGGAAACGGCCGAATTTTTCCCGCCCCGCATCACCTGTACCCGGTAATAGCCGGAGGAAAGCCCCGATATTTCCCCCGCGCCGTCTTTGAGAGATACCCTTTTTTCGCCGCCGTTAAGTATCATAACATATGTATCTTTTTCCGAAAAGTCTTTCACTTCCGCCCGTACACCGCCGCTCTTGTAGCTGTTCTCCCGAAGCCCGTAACACTGTATGTCAATCTCGCCGCCGCTTTTGCGGGTCGATACGACGGTTACGTCCGACACCGTCCTCGGCTCACCCGCCGCCCTTGCGCACACCTGAAAATCTCCGCTGCCAAGCCCCGTAAACAGTACCTCTCCCCCGCTCTTTGCCGATAAAAAGCTCTTACCGCCGTTTATGCTCGCTTCATAGGTCTTCCCCCGCCGGACATTTTCTATCGTTACCTTAATGCCGCCGTCAACGCATTCATAAGAGAAACCCACCCTTATGTCCTCCCCCCCAAAGCATTCTATCCCTGTCGCAGTCCCCGAAATGGCTATTGCAAAAGCAATTATCACCGCTGTTACGGATATTTTTCTTATCAAATCCAAAAACTCCTTGCCGATCTTAAGTCAACATTTCCTGTTCGCATTCATATTAAAATCTTTTTATGATCAAAAAATTTCAAATTCCCATGCAGGGTGGCTTTTTCCCGAATACATACCAAAATACACCGTATAAAATCCCCGCAGTGTGGCAACGCCGCTTCCTCGACTATTAACTATTAACTATTAACTATCTTCCCCTTCTTCATCTTCTCCCTTACTCCCCCGCTGTATTCGACAGTGCGGAAAAGGGCTGTGAAGCGGTCGTTTTCCCGGTAGACAAGGCAGTATATCTTCGGGTCTTCACGGTAAACGTAGCTGTCGCCGTAAACATAATCGGGAGTCATATCATTGTC
>JAMOZU010000163.1 GCA_023667745.1 Ruminococcus sp. | reverse complement strand
CATCGAAAAGATAGAAAAGGCGGTAAGGGATAAGGGGTACGCTTTGTAGAGGTTAGAGATTAGAAGTTAGAGGTTAGAGACAGAAGTAAGCTGCTGTCTTCATCCGAAAAATAGGAAGTGTTAAAATGAAAATAATCAAAATGCCCTCAATGGGGCTCTTCGGAGTGAACGCCTATATCGCCGTTTCCGACAAGGGCAGCGGCGTTCTTATCGACGCTCCGGAGGGAGCGGAAGAGATACTTGACAGGCTAAGAAGCGAGAATGTCCGCCTTAAAATGATACTGCTGACCCACGGTCACTGCGACCATATATCCTCCGCCGCCCGAATCGCAAGGGAAACGGGAGCGGAAATTTATATCCATTCCGCCGACTTAAAAAAGCTCACCAACGACAGGCTCAACCTTACGGAGTATTTCTCCCTGCCCCCCACAGAGCCTGCGGAAAACGCCCTTACGGCGGAGGACGGGCAGGTTATTACCCTTGACGAGATGGACTTTGAAGTCCTGCACACCCCCGGTCACACAAGCGGCTCGGTTTGCTACATTCTGGGGGACAATATGTTCTGCGGGGACACCCTTTTCAGCGGCAGCATCGGGCGCACGGATATGCCCGACGGCGACAGTGCCGTTATGCGGGACACCCTCGATATGCTCCGTGAATTTGACCCGAAAACCGATTACCGTCTTCTTCCCGGTCATGGGGATAATTCCACTATGGATACGGAAAGGAAAAGCAATCCTTTTCTTAGAGGTTAGAGATTAGAAGTAAGAGGTTAGAGGCGGCAAGGCTTACTGCTTAATTTAAGGCTTTTAATTTCCTGCCTCTTGCTTCCGGTAGGTGAATTTTTATGACTGTTTATTTTATCGGCAACACTTATAAATACGAAACGGAAGCGGTTTTAAAGCTGTTCTGCCCTTTGGAACGGTTTAAATTCGTTTACGAAGAACGTCCTCAAAAGGGGCGGGATATGATAATTATCGAGTCGGGGGACTGCCTTAGGGTCTACGCTGATATTGACGGCGTAAACAGCGAAATAACCGAGCCAACCGGGGAGGAAACGTCTAAGGAACGTGAACTGCGGCTGTGCAAAATGCTGTTCACCGCTTTAAAGGAGATAACAGGGATTGCTCCCGAATGGGGCTGCCTTACGGGGGTGCGCCCAATAAAGGTGGTAAACGGTCTTATCGGGAAGGGTTTTGATATGGACGGAGTATGCCGTGAACTTTCCGAGAGATATTTCGTCACAAGGCGAAAGGGGGAGCTTGCCTACAAAACGGCTGTACATCAGCAGGAGGCGTTGTCGAAACTGTCTGCTTTGGAGGGGAACGCCGAAAGCTATTCGCTGTATATTTCAATTCCCTTCTGCCCTTCAAGATGTTCCTACTGCTCTTTCGTGTCCCACTCCATTCAGTCAAAAGGGGCGAAAAAGCTGATACCCGAATATGTGGATATGCTTTGCAGGGAAATAAGGGAACTGGGGGAAATTCTTCGGGGCGGGAAAATGCCCTGCGCATCTGTTTACATCGGCGGCGGCACTCCCACATCTTTTTCTGCGGGGGACCTGAAAAAAATTATGGAAACGGTGGAAAAAAACATTGACATTTCAAAAATTCTTGAATATAATGTAGAAGCGGGGAGACCGGACACGGTAACAGAGGAGAAACTGCGGGTCATCAAGGGCTGCGGGGCAACGAGAATTTCCGTAAATCCCCAGACCATGAACAACACCGTACTGGAAAAAATAGGGCGACGGCATACTGCGGAGCAGGTGACAGAGTGCTTTGAGCTTGCAAGGCGGCTGGGATTTGACAATATCAACACCGACACCATTGCAGGGCTGCCCGGAGATACCTTTGACAGCTTTAAGGACACCGTGGAACGGCTTATCTCCCTTGCCCCGGAAAGCATAACCGTCCATACCCTTACCGTAAAGCGGTCCTCCGACCTTTTGGTTGAAGCGGATAAACTGCGCCCGAAATTTTCCGACAGCGGCGAACTTTCGGCAATGGTGAACTTCGCCTTTGACCGCCTTTGCGGGGCGGGCTACGCTCCCTATTATCTCTACCGCCAGAAAAACACCGTGGGAAATCTGGAGAACGTGGGTTATTCAAAGGCGGGTTACGAGGGACTGTACAACATCTACATAATGGAGGAGGCGCAGAACATACTTGCCTGCGGAGCGGGAGGTTCTACCAAGCTCATTGACAGGAAAACGGGGAAAATACGGCGGTTTTTCAATTACAAGTATCCCTATGAGTACATCTCAAGGTATGATGAGATGGTGAAATACAAGGGGGAAATAGCGGCGGCGGCAAAAATTTAAGTTTTCCCCGCACCTGCGGCGTGGGCTGTGGGCTGAAATTTAAGTTTTCCCCAGCCGAATGCGGGGGAAGCCGTTTGAGAAATCGGAAATATTATCACTCTGTATTTTTCTGATGCAAAACATATCGGCGGGGGCTGAAATTTAGTTTTTCCCCGCCGCCGGCGGGGGGAAACTTAAAGGATTATCACTTTTCGGTTTATCGGAGGTAATTTTTATGAAGAACACTATCGACACTATCATCGGCGGCGGCAGGGAGATAGCGGATAAAGTGGCTCAGAAAGCGGTATCGGCTGTGAATGTGTCAAAATCCTATGTTGACAGGGCGCAGCTTCGGGTGAAGATGAACGGGAAATTCGAGGAGCTGGGGCGGCTGTGCTACAATATGCACAAGACCGGCACGGACGAATCGGGCAGCATGAAACTGCTGATAAAGGAGCTGAAAGTCCTGGACGCACAGCTTGAAATGGCGGAGGAAGCGGGGGGCAAGCCGAAAATATGCGCTTTCTGCGGGAATAAGAATGATTCGGAAAACGTCTACTGCGCAAAATGCGGGGAGAGATTGAGCAGGTAAGAGATAAGGGTCTTCCCCGCCGCAAGCGGGGAAGACCCTTTAAAACATTGCTGTATTAATTTTTTATCACCACGCAGTTCTTCCCGCCCCTTTTCCCCACGTACAGGCGGCTGTCGGCAAGGGTGATTATATCGGCGGGGAGAGCGGCTTCGGTGCTGTCGGCGGCACTGACGGTGATGGTGCAGTGAATGGAGACGGAATTGTGGCTCACGGGCATTTCGTCCACCACCCTGCGCAGGCGTTCGGCTACCTGTGCGGCGGCTTCGAGGGTAGTTCCCGTGGCAAGGATAAGTATCTCTTCCCCGCCCCACCTGCATACATAGTCGCCGTCCCGCAGGCTTTCGGTAAGAGCGGCGGAAACGCTCTTTAACACCACGTCCCCCGCATCATGTCCGTAAGTGTCGTTGACCTTTTTGAAGTCGTCTATATCGCACATTATAAGGGAATATGTCTTGCCGGACATTACGGCGGCATCAAGGAATTTCGACATGCTGCGGCGGTTGTAAAGCCCCGTAAGAGCGTCCACTCCCGCCATTTTGTCCAGCCGCTCATTCTGCTCTTCCAGAGCCGCATGGGAATACTGCATCTCCCGCAGGAACACCAGCGAGAAAAACAGCAGCATTATAAAGGTTATAAGGGAATTGTATATGTAAATATATTCGGCGGCGTTTATGCTTATGGGATAGGGGTGTTCTGTCTTGTCCGAGATTATCTTGCAGGTGATGAACACAAGTGCAGCGCAAATGCCCACGGTCATAGACTCTTTGAGAGTATGCCCCTCGCTTAGGGAAAAGTGCATATAGAACACCATAGGCGTTACCGAGACTATGTACAGCGCAAAGCCGGACGACCAGCCGGTAAGTATCACCGCCGTGTAGGAATGTATACATATTTCCGCAAAGGTTATATAATAAAACAGCACATATTTTTCCTTGCGGATAAGGATATTGCAAGCAACATAAACTGCCGTACTGACAATGTTGAATATCATCATGGGCGTGATCCTGCAGGCTGCGAAGATAAATATAAGCGTAAAATGCACGAAGGCGCAGCCCCACTGGAGAAAGGAGTATTTGATTCGGTTTGTTATCTGTTCGCCTGTATTAAAAATCTGCTTAACATATGTTAATGGATCAATCATAAATTTTGTCCGCCTATCGAAAACTTTATGCAGGATAAACTTTTGAAGTGCCGATTTAAAGTATTCCTTTGGATCAGCCCTTGCTTAAATTATCCCGCATATATATTTATAAAAATTATACCATTATAATATTAAGAAAGTTTTAAGATCTTTGATATAAATTGTAACTATTGAGAAATATTTATTATGCTTTAGTTTGTTTAATTACCGCCGCCCTATGATAATATCGGAATTTTCCACAACTTTTTTCGGTAACGATTTTATCCAAAACTGAATGGCGTTCTCTATCCTGCACCCCATACGAATCGAGGATAAATAGAGAATTGTCAAATCCGCCGCCGAGGTTATGTCTGTTGCTGCCATTTTGCTGCTGTCAAAAGGAAATTCAAAAATGTTACTGTCAGCCATCCGAATTTTGTTATGATCCGGTTGATGCGTTCAATATGTCCGTCGAAATTATCCATCCTAACGTCAAACATAATAATTCCCACCTGCGGCGGCAAACAGTCCTGTGCTGTCTGCCGCACAAACATTTTCCGAAACTCCGCAGGGATAGGAATTTTACTGTCAATAATACAACCCCCTCATTGAATTATGGGACTTAAGCCTCCGCTAAAAATCATAAAGCTAAATTTTTTGCGGCGGCTTCTTCTCCGTAATTCTGACGGGGATTAGTATTAATCGGTATTTCCCCGGAAGAAGAAATGTGCGGGCGAAGCTCGCACGAGAAGCAAGAGGCAAGAGATGACTGCCGTAAAATTTCTCGAAAAAAAATTTTGGTTTTCGGTTGCATTTTTTTGAAAATATGGTATAATGGATATAGGGGAGATAACGACTGATACAAATCCCTCATTGAATTATGGGAATCAGCCGCCGCAAAAAATCGTATATGCAAATTTTTTGTGGCGGCTTCTTCTCCATAATTCTAATGGGGATTAGTATGACATAAGCAGATGAGGCTGTGGATAAAGAGACGGTAAAAAGAAAGTCAAAGGACAGCGTGTTTCTTAACCTGTTCAGCGACGTGAACAATATCTGCACATTCTATAAAGACCTGCACCCGGAGGATACGGACGTTACCCCCGATGATATAGAGATACAGACCATAGAGTCCATCACCGTCAACACCCTGCGCAATGACCTGGGGTTTACGGTAAAGGACAGGCTTGTGATACTGGCGGAGGCTCAAAGCACATGGAATCCGAATATAGCCCTGCGAATGCTGTACTATATCACCGAGACTTACAAGCGTTACGTTGAATCAAAGGAAGAGAGCGTTTTCAGCTCGGTAAGGCTGTTTTTGCCCAAGCCGGAATTTTACGTTATCTACACCGGAGACAGCAAGCCGGATATATCCCGGCCGGAAACCGGCGAGGTGTCTTTTTCGGAGGACTTTTTCGGCGGGGATTCGCCCCTTGAGGTACGCATAAAAGTACTGACGGAGGAGACGGTGAAAACCATTTACGGTCAGTATATAGGCTTCTGCAAAATTTTCGACGGGCAGAGGAAAATTCACGGAAGCTCTATGGAGTGCATAAAGGAAACTATCAGGATATGCAAGGAAAAAGATTACCTTGTGCCGTATCTTGTGAAACATGAACCGGAGGTGACTACTATGATGTCCGAATTGTTTGATGAGGAGTATTTACGGAAGCAGCATGCGAAAAGCGAGTGGAATA
>JAMOZU010000162.1 GCA_023667745.1 Ruminococcus sp. | reverse complement strand
AGAAAAAAGCCGTTATGGGCGTTGTTGCGTCATGCACGGTAAACCTTGCCATTCTGGCGGTATTCAAATACAGCGGTATGATAGTGGGGGGGATAAACGGCTTGTTTTCCCTGTCTTTGCCCGTACCCGAATTTCATATGCCCATAGGCATTTCCTTCTACACCTTCCAGTCCATAACCTATGTGGTTGACGTTTACAGGGGGCAGGCGAGGGCGCAGAAGAACTATTTGGGGTATCTGCTGTACCTGTCGATGTTTTTTCAGCTGGTGGCAGGACCTATCGTCCGCTACAGCTCGGTCTCCCGTGAGATAGACAACCGCTCGGTGAAGATAGGCGAGTTCAGCGACGGCATTACACGGCTGGTTTTCGGACTGGGGAAAAAGGTTCTCCTGGCAAATTCCATGGGAGCTATTGCGGACGACCTGCTTGGCTTTGACGGTATGCCCGCTTCGGTTCTTGCGGCATGGGCGGGGGTCATTCTCTATGCCCTGCAGCTTTACTTTGACTTTTCCGGCTACTCGGATATGGCGATAGGCATGGGACTTATGTGCGGCTTTCACTTCCCGGAGAACTTCAACTACCCCTATATTTCCCGCTCGGCAACGGAATTTTGGCGGAGGTGGCATATTTCTCTGGGCAGCTTTTTCCGTGACTACCTTTACATTCCCTTAGGGGGCAACCGAAAACATCAGCTGCTTAATCTTGCCATAGTCTGGTTCTGCACGGGGCTGTGGCACGGCGCAAACGCCAACTTTATCCTTTGGGGGCTGTATTTCGGGCTTTTGCTGATAATCGAGAAAAAATTCCTCCTGAAATTTCTGGAGAGCCTGCCGAAAATCGTGGGGCATCTGTACCTTATTTTGGCGGTGACGTTCGGGTGGATGATATTCTATTTCACGGATATGTCCCGCATGGGAGCGTGCTTCGGGGCGATGTTCGGCAAGGGAGGCATTGAGGCCACCGACCTGCTTACCGAATCAAAGCTCAAAGGGAGTCTCTGGCTCATACTGGCGGCGTTGGTTCTCTGCACCCCCATTTACAGGGTAATTTCCGAGTACGGACAGCGTGTTGCAAAAAATACAAAAGGCGGTTTTGCGGTGGTCAGCGGCGTAAAGATGATATTTATGCTTGGGGTGCTGTTCCTGTCCTTTGTGTCCTTGGCGGCGGGGAATTATAATGCTTTCCTTTATTTTCGCTTTTAGAGGTTAGAAGTGAGAGGTAAGAGGTTAGAGATTGCAGGCTTCGTCTGCAGGAATTAAGAGGCAAGAATTTCAGCCGGGAGTTTCGGGATAATTTTCGTAAATATTCATAATATATTTTTATTGCATTGGGAAATGCCGATTAACCGGCGTGTGCTGCAAGCCTTTATGTCATACTAATCCCATAATTCAATGAGGGATTTGTATCAGGCGGTATTTTCCGAATTTTAAATTTTATAAAGGAAATTTTATATGAAAAAAAGCAAAAAGCGGCTGCGTGCCGAAAAAGAAATGGCTGCTCAAAAGGTTTACCGTGAGCGTCACGCAATATATCAGCGGGTGTGGATAGTGCTGTTCCTGTCGGTGATTTTCTTTGCCGGGCTTTGCCTTGCGCTGATAAACCGCCCCACGGTCTCCGAACGTGAAAACAGGGAGCTTACCCAAAAGCCCGAACTTACGCCGGACAGCTATTTCAGCGGCGAGTTTGCCGATGAGTACACGAAATATTTTTCCGATACCGTTCCTTTGAGGGATACTTTTCTTGACCTTTCGGCAGCCTTTAACAAGCTCAAGGGCATAGACTCGCCTACTTTTTACGGCGATGTGGCGGTGGTGGCGGACGACCAAGGAAAATCCGTGGAGACCGAGCCGCCCGGGAGTGAACCGATACAGACCGAGCCTGCCGCTCCCGGCGATGGGCCGCGTGTGATAACCCGCCCGGAAGATGAGACGGATGTTACCCAGCCGCCTGTTACCGAGGCTGTCACCGAGACGGAGGAGGAAGAGGAGGTAAAGGATATTGCGGAATTTTCCCATAACGGCATTGTGACAAACAGCGTCAAGATGTACGGCGACAATGCGGGAGTTATGCTTTTCGGCGGCAGCAAGACCTGCGGCACACGGTATGCGGAGCTTATCAGCGATTACAAAAGGGCGTTGGGAGACGATATCAACGTTTACAATATGGTAGTCCCCACTTCGGCGGAATTTTATCTTCCGAAAAAGTTCGCCCGATTCAGCGCGTCCGAAAAGGATTCCATCGACCATATCTACAGCAGCTATACGGCGGACGTTATCCCTATTGACGCTTACTCGGAGATAGCCGCTCACACCGATGAATATATCTATCTGCGCACCGATCATCACTGGTCCCAAAGAGGAGCGTACTATGCCTATGTTGCTCTGTGCAAAGCCATAGGACAGACCCCGCCGGATATCGACAACGACGATGATTACGAAACACTCACCAAAGACGGCTTTGTAGGCTCTCTTTACGGTTATACCAACGATGAGACCCTTAAAAACAGCCCCGAAATTTTCACCTACTACAAGCCCCGCTCCGAATACACCACCTATTATTACGATTACAAGACACTCGAATCAAAAGGAGAGGGGAAGCTCTTTTACGAAAACGTCAGCGGCGGGAACTGCTATGCCATGTATCTTGGGGCGGACGCTGTTCACACGAAAATAGTCACGGGACTTGACACCGGCAGGAGGATATGCGTGTTCAAGGAGTCCTACGGCAACGCTTTTATCCCCTTTTTGGTGGATAGCTTTGACGAAATTTACGTTATCGACATAAGATATTTCGGGAGAAATGCGGTGGAGTATATTAAGGAAATGGGAATAACGGATGTACTTTTCCTTAACAATGCCTTTGCTGCCAACACCAATTCCCTTATCGACGGCATCGAATATATGTACACCTACGATTACGGCACGCTGGATTCGGAGCAGGTTGCGGAGGTCAGGCAGTATCTGTCCACTATGACAACGGCTGCGCCCGACGAAGATGAGAGCACAGCGCAATGAAACAGACGATAAGGAGGCAGTGAAATGTACGCCGACTGCCATGTGCACAGCGCATTTTCGGGGGACAGCGACACGCCCTTGAGGCAGCAGCTTGACAGGGCTGTTTCTCTCGGCATGGAGCAAATATGTATAACCGACCACAACGACTTTGACGTGATCTCCGATATAGATTTTAACCTTGCCTATGAGGGATATTTTGCCGGGCTTTTTCGGCTGCGTGAGGAATATTCCCCGAAAATAAAGGTTTTATGCGGGGTGGAACAGGGTTTGCAGGAACATCTGGGGGAGTATCTGGCAAAGACCGCCCAAAATTATCCTTTCGATTTCATAATCGGCTCTGTGCATTTTATAGACGGGCTTGACCCCTATTATCCCGAATATTTCGATAAACAGGGCAAAAATGCCTACAGCCGCTATTTTGAACAGACTCTTTCCTGCGTTAAAGCGATAAATTCCTTTGACAGTCTGGGACATCTGGATTACATAACGAGATACGGCGGGGACAGGGGGCTAAGCTATTCCTATGGGGAATATGCGGACGTTATAGACGAGATTTTAAGGGCGGTTATCGAAAAGGGCAAGGCGTTGGAGTGCAACACGTCTCCTTTTGCAAGAGGCAAAAGCGAGCCTAACCCCTGCGGGGATATTTTTAAGCGTTACAGGGAGCTTGGGGGAGAGCTTGTAACTATCGGGTCGGACGCTCATTCTCCGAAAATGCTTGCCTGCGGATTTGAACAGGCGGGGGAACTGCTCAAAGGCTGCGGCTTCGGATATTATGCGGTGTACCGAGAGCGCAAGCCGGTGATGATGAGGCTGTAAGATGTAATGCGGACAGTGAGAAACGGGGAAAGGAGCGGCATTATGAACAAAGAGGAAAAACGGCGGCAGATGCTTGAAGATCCCGTTGAGAAACTGGTCTGCACCATGGCTGTCCCCACGATAATAACTATGATGATAACCGCTTTGTACAACATGGCGGATACTTATTTTGTGGGGCAGCTGGACACGGTCTCCACGGCGGCGGTGGGACTGGCACTGCCGCTGATGAACATTGTTCAGGCACTGGGTTTCTTTTTCGGTCACGGGTCGGGGAACTATATGTCCGCAAAACTGGGGGCGGGAGACAACAAGGCGGCGGACGTTATGGGGGACACGGCGGCTTTGCTGTCCCTTGTGACGGGGTGTATACTGGCGGGGGCGGGGTTTATGTATATGCGCCCCATGTGTATGCTGCTGGGCGCAACGGAGCTGCTGATGGATAAGACGGCGGAATACATATCCGTGCTGCTTATGGGCGTGCCTTTTATGATGGCGTCTTTTACCATGAACAATCAGCTGCGTTTTCAGGGAAGGGCTTTTCTGGGAATGGTGGGCATGGGGATAGGGTCGGTGCTGAACGTGGGGCTTGACCCGCTGTTTATTTATGTTTTTGACATGGGGGTAAAGGGGGCTGCGGCGGCAACTGCGGCAAGTCAGGCAATTTCCTTTGTGATACTGCTTGTAATGAGCGGGCGTTTTCCCCTGCGCAAACCCAATTTCAGCCTGAGGGGCGAGATAATTACGGCTATCATTAAATTCGGCACGCCCTCTTTATTGCGCCAAGGGATAATGAGCGTGGCGACCGTGTGTCTCAACAATGCGGCGGGGAATTACAGCGAGGCGGTAATTGCGGCGGTGTCGGTGGTCAGCAGGATAGTTATGCTGGGGGCTTCGGTAATAATCGGCTTGGGGCAGGGCTTTCAGCCGGTATGCGGCTTCAACGGCGGAGCTGGACGGTATGACAGAGTTAAAAAGGCATACCTGTTTTGTATAAAGCTATCCACCGTATTTATGGCGGCATTCGGAGTACTGGCGTTCATATTTTCGCCCAAGCTGGTGGCGTTTTTCCGTGACGACCCGGAGGTAATTGCGGCAGGCACGCCGCTGCTGCGGTGGCAGTGCGTTACCTCGGTGTTTCAGGGGATAATCGTTATGACCAACATGATACTCCAGAATATGGGCAAGACCGTTCGGGCGAGCATTCTTGCCACCGCAAGGCAGGGGATATTTTTCATTCCCCTGCTGTATATCCTTATGGGGACGTGGGGCTTGCAGGGGCTTACGGTAACCCAGTCTGCGGCGGATTTTCTGACGGCGGCGGTAACCGCACCTATGACGGTGATGATAATAAGGGAGCTTGACGGAAGGTGCAAGGAGCAATGACGTAAAGCTGTTCTCGGCCGCAAGGGGTATACATTACCCGAAAAGCCGTTCGGTACGGGGTTTTACGGTTCTGCATTCCGTAACTGTAATTCGATTGGAAATTTTTTATATAAGTTTGAAATTTTTTGTGAAAATTCCTTGCAATTTTTGAAAATAGGTGGTATAATATAAAGAAGAGATATGCGGCAGAATACAGCCTTGCGGAAAAGGAACGGTTCGGGAGAAGTGATGAAATTTCAGACAGTCAGTGTCCGTAAAATTGCATTTGATAGGAGCTGTTGGCCGTGTGTGTGAAACTTGACAGGCAATTTCATATTTAACGGATATTTCTGCGGGGACTTTTGAAAAAACGTTCTTAAGATCGATACTTACTTTAGCTTTGATTAATTTTTGAAAGGAACATTACATATGACGATAACGGAAAAAATTTCCAAAAAGCGGCTGCTGTCGGGGCTGACGGCGTTTGTTATGATGCTTTCCATGGCTGCCTGCGGGGGTAACAGTGAAGAAGCTCCCGAAACGGTAGCGG
>JAMOZU010000161.1 GCA_023667745.1 Ruminococcus sp. | reverse complement strand
CTTGCAAGGAGCATGAAGCCTATTGTCCCGGTGATAATATTCACATCGGTGCTGAATATTTTTTTTATAGACGGAGTTACGGTGGCAAGTGTTTTCGGCATACACATTACCGACAACGGGCTTATTACGTCGGGGTATATGATAATCAGGCTTATAGCTCTCATATGCGGCTCGTCCCTGCTGACATACACCACATCTCCCATTGTGCTGACGGACGCTATCGAGCAGATGTTAAAGCCTTTGGGAAAGGTAAAATTTCCAGTGCATGAACTGGCGATGATGATGACTATCGCTCTGCGTTTTATTCCTACCCTTATTGAGGAAACGGACAAGATAATGTCCGCCCAGAAGGCAAGGGGAGCTGACCTTGACAGCGGGACTGTTTTGCAGAGGGCGAAGGCTCTTATCCCCATTCTCATTCCGCTGTTCGTTTCCTCGTTCAGGCGGGCGGAGGAATTGGCTGTGGCGATGGAATGCCGCTGCTATCACGGGGGAGAGGGCAGGACAAAGCTGAAAACTCTCGTTTCGGGAGGGAGAGATTATGTTTATCTGGGAGTGTCCTTGCTGTTTTTAGGGGCGGTGCTGGTGGTAAATTTGGGAAAGGTTGTGCTGATTTAAGGTATTTTACCCCGCTATGGTCATACATGACCTGCGGGGGAAAATAACGCATACAAAATCGAGGTGATTTACAATGACTGCATATGATATAATTATGAAAAAGCGGCGGGGCGGGGAGCTTTCGGAGGAAGAGATAAAATGGCTCATAGACGGGGATGTGAAAGGGGGCGTTCCCGATTATCAGATGTCCGCATTTTTAATGGCGGTGTGCTTTAATTCCATGAGCGAAAGGGAGACTGCCGCTCTTACTCTTGCGATGATGTATTCGGGGGAAGTCTACGATCTGTCAAAGGAACTGGGGACTTGCGTTGACAAGCACAGCACAGGGGGAGTGGGGGACAAGGTAACGCTTATTGCGGCTCCCATATGCGCAGCCTGCGGGGTTAAAGTCCCGAAAATGTCCGGCAAGGGGCTTGGTCACACCGGAGGGACTATCGACAAGTTGGAATCTATCCCCGGTTTCGGGACGGCTCTTTCCCATGAAGAGTTTATCCGAACAGTAAAGGAAGCGGGGTTTGCTGTGGCAAGTCAGACAGGTTCTCTTGTCCCTGCGGATAAGAAGATATACGAACTGCGTAACGCCACGGCGACCGTGGACTGCATTCCCCTGATAAGCTCCAGCGTTATGAGCAAGAAACTTGCCACCGGAGCGGACTGCATTGTCCTTGACGTTAAATGCGGTGACGGAGCTTTTATGAAAACGGAGGGCGAGGCGGAGGAGCTTGCCCTTTCCATGATAAGTGCGGCAAAGACTTTGGGGCGAAAATGCTCGGCTGTTATTACGGATATGAGCAAGCCTTTGGGGCGGGCTGTGGGCAACGGCTTAGAGGTTATGGAGGCGGCAGAGGCTCTTAAAGGGAACTGTCCCGATGACCTGTATGAGGTGACCATGGCGGTCTGTTCCCATATGATGAGCCTTGGTGGAGCGGGGGACATGGCTGAATGCCGAAAAAAAGCGGAAAAGGCTGTTTCTTCCGGGGCGGCGTTTGCGGCACTGGAGAAAATGACGGCATTGCAGGGGGGAGACAGCAGGGCATTGAGCGACTGCAGCCTTTTGGGAAAGGCGGAAAACACGCTGACGGTAACGTCTCCCGAAAGCGGATATATTGAGAAAATTTCCTGCGAGGAAACGGGACTTATCGCCCTTAGCCTGGGGGCGGGGAGGAGGACTAAGGAAAGCTCCGTCGACCCGACGGCGGGGATCGTATTTGAGCGGACGGTGGGAGATTATGTAAGCCGGGGAGAGGTACTGGGCAGGATAATGTCCTCTTGCGTGTCCGACCTTGAGGGTATCGGAAAGAAATTTGAAGGGGTGTTCGGGTTTTCGGAAAGTCCTGTGAGGAAATGCCCGCAGGTGATAAAGGAAATTCCGCAATTTTAACAGAAAGGCGGCAGATACTGTGACTCATACGGCAAACGGCGGCGCATATCCCACTCCGGAAGAACGCCGCACTCTGCGGGGGCATTACGCCAAGGCGGGGCTTATAATACTTGTTTTTATACTGATCTTTCACGGGCTAAATTTCCTTATTCTTCACATAAGTTCGGGAATAATAGGCGGCGGCTTCGGCGAGGCGGCGTTAAAGGCGGGCAGGGCTGTGATAAACGCCGATCCCGTTATGAGAGCTGTTTACGGCTACGGTATGCCGCTGGCGGGGGATATTGCGGCTTTCGGCGTCGGGCTTCTGGTAACCGGCTGCCCCATTTCAAAAAAGCTCGCTTTAAAGGGTTTTAACGGCAAGGACATGGCGGTATGCTTTGTTATGACCTTTTCCCTTTCCACGGCGGCTGCTCTTGTCAGTCAGATAATACTTGCCATAATCTCATTTTTCAGCGGAAGTGAGGGATACGTGACGGACAGTATCACGTCTGTTACGCTGGCAAATGATGTTACGCCTTTGTGGGTGAACATTCTCATAGAGCTGTATGCCTGCATTATAGGTCCTGTATTTGAGGAACTGATTTTCAGGGGAGTTCTGCTGGAGGCTTTGCGGAAATACGGCAACGCTTTCGGGATAATAGCCTCGTCGATAATGTTCGGGCTGGCGCATGCCAATTACATTCAATTTATCCCGGCCATGGTCATAGGAATGGTATGGGCGTACACGGCGGTGAAGACCGGCTCGCTTATTCCCTCAATGGTGATGCACATTATAAATAATACGATAGCTTCCCTGCTTATGGGAATGATAGAGTATGCCGCACCTAACGGGGACAATATTCTTGACCTTGCCCAAAGCATGATGAACAGTCTTCCGCTGGTGGCGGCGGTAATGCTTAATATGGCAGTGCGGGTAGGGTGTATCATCGCTTCGATAATAATAATTGTCCGCTTTTATTCATCGGGGAAAAGGCTGTTCACTCCCGACGAATACTGCAAAAAACGCACATGGAAATATTTTCTCACAAGCCTTGTATGGATACCCTGCATTCTTTATCTCGGTTACAGGACTGTAACATCTATCCCGCTGTAGAATATAATAATCAGGGGGACTGTCGGGTCAGATGTGTTCCTTTATGTCCCCGGAAAAGTATGCAAAAAATTTATCCGATACCGTTTATTTTCCAAAATATCGGTCAAAATATAAACAGACAAACAAAATCCCAAGACTTGAAAGGATGAAATGAAATGTCTGTTAAAAGAGGAGAAATATATTATGCGGATTTAAGTCCTGTGGTAGGCTCTGAACAGGGGGGCATACGCCCTGTGCTGATAGTTCAGAACGACGTGGGAAACCGCCACAGTCCCACTGTTATAGCCGCTGCCATTACCAGTCAGCGGGAAAAGACCAAGCTGCCCACTCATATTGAGCTTAACGCCGATAAGTGCGGGCTTTCAAAGGACAGCGTGGTACTTCTGGAGCAGATCCGCACCATAGACAAAAAGCGGCTCAAAGAGCGAATGGGCGAGCTTGACACGCCCTCTATGAATCAGGTGAACAACGCTCTTTCCATAAGCTTCGGTCTCGGTTCGGGCGGGCTTACATAAGCGCAGCCCGGACGGTAAAAAACTCCGTTTCTTCCTTTGGGGAGAAACGGAGTTTTTCTTTTAAATTTCAAATGATTCCCTCGACGGCAGCGAGGGGATCAGCGAATGCGATCATATGTGCGGCATGTCTTAAGTCCTTACCATGGACTGCTTTAATACCCTGTTGTTGCGCAGGTTCTTGTAGCCGTAAAGCACAACTTCCTTGACAGGTCCTTCGCCGCCTGCTGCGGGTTTCTTGGCAAAGAATGCGTTCTTGCGCTCCTCTCGGCTCATGACCTTGGTGTGCTGCTCTTCATCGAATGCATCTCCGGGCTTGGTGTCAAGGAGTGCATAAATGGGGGACGGATTGCTGCTTTTGTGGAAATCCAGGAAGTATCTTAATATTTCGTTGAGGGTGTTTATATCCGAGAAGTCCTCGTTGTTGATCTTTTGCTGGGTAAACTCCCACAGTGCCTGGATATGCCCCCACTGCGCTCCGCTGGAAAGGAAGCTGCGGACGTTCAGGTCTTCGTTGAACACTTCCGTAAGCCCCGACTTTGTACCGGGGGTAAGACCCTGATATTTCTTGAACATTTCCGTCAGGTCGCCGAAAGTGGAGTTGTACGCTTCCATATCCGATGTCATCTTTTCAAACTGGGCGTTCTTATTGCCTATTTCAGCCGTAAGAGCCGCATTCTGCTCCTTGAACTCTTCCATCTGGGATTTGAGAGCCTCGGTGTAGTTGCTTATTTCGGCTATCTGATTATCCTTGGTGGCAATGTCGTTGGCATACTCCCGAACCTGTGCGGAAAGGTCGGACACCTGCTTTGTGAGCGGGTCGACCTGAGTGCGCAGGCTGTTGATAACGGCATCGCGTTCGGCAAGAATGCTGCGGGCGTTCTCGACCTCCTCCGCATATGCGTTGGCGGTCTCTGCGTATTCGTTTATCTTCTGCCGCAGGACTATCATGCCTTGCAGCTGGGTGTTAAGGGTGGAGATAGTGCTGTCTTTCTTGGCTATTTCCTCGTGGAGGGCGTTAAGGTTGGCGTTGAAGTCGTTTACCTGACCTTCTGCTGCCTCCGCACGTCTCTTATATGTATCCATATCGGCTATGGCGGACTCGGCATGCCTCTTGGCGGCGGAAAGGTCGGCGTTAATGCCTGCTATCTTGGCAGCTGTGTCCGCTTCGCTTGTGGCAATGGTCAATTGCAGGTCGCTTATGGTTTTATCCTTTTGGGCGGTATCCTCCTGCGCTCTTGCGAGCTGATCCTCAAGACCGATGATCCTGCTTTCATAGCCGCTTATCTTGCCCTCATATTCGGAAATGCTCTTGGTGAGTTCGGCGTTCTTTGCGGCTGCCTCTGTGGAAGCGGAGGATATTTTCTGCTCTGCCTCGGCAAGTTTGGCAAGGTTCGCCGCATTCTCTTCCTTGAGCTTATCTATTTCGGTATTCTTGGCGGTAAGTGCGTCTGTTTTCTGTGCATTCTGGGAACGCTCGGTGTTGAGCTTTGCGTTCAGGTCATCGACGCTTGCTTTAAGCTGCGCCAATTCTGTTTCCGCGGAAGCCATAGCCTCCGATTTTTGGGTATGCTGCGCCTTTTCCGTTTCGAGAGCCGCCTTTACGTCCGTAAGCTCGTGGGTGAGCCTGCTTATTTCCGAATCCTTTTCGGAATCGGTGGAGCTAAGCTGATTTTTCATATTGGCAAGAGCCTCCGTAAGAGACTGTACCTGACCTTTGAGCGCAGTTTCGGAAGCGGTAAGTTCGGAGATCTTGCCGTCTTTTTCGGCGTTTGCCGCTTTTACGCCGTCAAGTTCCGCCACCTTGGCGTCTTTGTCTGCGCTTGCGGCTTTGACCTCTTCAAGCTCTCTTGTAAGGCGTGCGATACGGTCAGCCGAGAGCTTTTCGCTGTCGCTGCCTGCGCTGTTGAGCTGGGTAATGGTATCTGTAAGCTCGGTGATCTTCTTTTCCTTGTCCTCAAGGGTGTGCATTGCAGCCTCGGATTTGGCGTTGAGCTCGTCAAACTCGGCTTTGAGCTGATTATACTTGCTCTGTGCTTCCGCTTTTGATTTTTCAAGCTCCTCCTGCAAGTCCTTGATTTTCTTTTCGTATTCTTCCGCCTGGGCGGCAACGCCGTCATCGCCCGTCAGCTTGATAATTTCACTCTTAACGCCGCTGTCTTTCAGGCTTTCCAACAACATTCTCCGAAATTCCGCAAAA
>JAMOZU010000160.1:5530-5811 GCA_023667745.1 Ruminococcus sp. | reverse complement strand
TGGGGGAGTTCGCCCGCCGTGGGTGAGCTGTCTCCGGGGAACGATACAGGAGCATCGGAGAGGGGAGTCTCCGTGCAGTCGGAAACTTCTGCCGTAAATACGGAAGAGGTCGTTATTTCCGATGACGAGGAAACGCTTATTTACGGAGCGGAGGCAGTGGCGTCAGCGCAAATGCCCGGCTGGAGCAGGTTCGACTACAGCGTTGTCCCCGGATATGAGCTTCAGAGCTATGCGCTTATCGATGAAGAGGCGGAATACGATATTATCCCTCGTTCGGAGAT
>JAMOZU010000160.1:0-5520 GCA_023667745.1 Ruminococcus sp. | reverse complement strand
GTTCGCGGCAAAAGCTATGATGAGGAAACGGACGAGATAATCTACGAGGTCTGCATAAACGGGCTTTACTCAAAAGCTGACGTTACGCCCCTGATCACGGGCGAGGACTGGATGGCGGTTTACTGTGAAAACGGCTCATCGGTAAGCGTTTACGACGAACTGCGTATCAGCGGCGATTATATAATGCCCGTGTTCATATTGCATCAGGAAGAGGAGGGCAAAGCCGTTCTTTTGTCCCAAGGGGGCGAGTGTATCCGCAGAGCTGCCGATGTGAACGGGAATGCTTTCTGGGAAATTGACAGGGAGATTTACAGCGATTTTCTCCAATTCCTGTTCCTTGATTGCGGCTTTGAAGAGGTTTACGAAACAAACTCAGACAACAAGGCGTTGATTCCCGACGGCATTATGCGGGAGGGCATGGAGCAGTATTTTGAAGCAACGGGCAAGACCTATATCTCCGAATACGCCGATACTGCCGGCTTGACCGCCGCCCGCTGCACCTTAAGCGACCTGTTCCGCTCGGAAAGCGAGACGGGCGGCTTTGAGCAGGTGCATTACCTTGAGGACGAAAACGGCAATGCCGACCTTACCACCCTTGTTCTCGAAAACGAGCGACACTTTGTTTTAGCTCCCGATGTAAACGGCGAGGTCGTTTACGCAGGAGACAGCCTTATCGGGGAAAAGCTCATTTTGATAAAAGTCCACACCGTCTCCCTTGGGGAGGTAACGCTGATGTTTGCGGGAAATATGGAGCTGGAATGCGAGTTTGACGAAGATGTCGCCGGGCAGGTGATCGCCGAGTGCTACTCCACTCCCATCTATTGCCGTATTATCGGCAGCAGCGGCAGGGCAATGGAGGTTGAACTGTAGTTTGGATATATAAAAATTTTCCCCGCCGAAAGGCGGGGAAAATTTTTATCGGTACTTTATTGGGGCTATTCATTAAATTTAAGGCATTACCGACCCGATTAAATTGCTTTTCATTGTATGCGGCTTTTTCCCCGCCTACGGCGGGGAAAAAGCCTTAAATCAGCAATCCTTAACTATCGTTCCCATCAGCTTTCCGCCTGCGGCAACGGCGTTGGATTCGTCGGTGTCAATGTGCATGGCTCTGGAAAATTTCTCGGAAACACGGCAGACCACATCGCCCAAAATAGCCTTTCTGCCGTCGGTATCCAGTTTTACCCATACCACGTCTTTGTCCTTTTCACCCAGTTCCTCGGCGTCGGCAGGGGTAAGATGAATGTGCCTTTTGGCTACGATAACGCCCTCGGAAAGCTCCACCTCGCCCGCAGGACCTATGAGCTTACATGCGCCCGAGCCTGCAATGTCGCCGCTTTCCCTTACGGGAGCTGCAATGCCTATAGAGCGGGCATCGGTAGCGGAAAGCTCCACCTGACAGGCGTTTCTTACGGGACCCAAAATGGAAACGTTGGCAAGGCTCTTTTTGGGACCCACCACCTCAACTCTTTCCTCCGCCGCAAACTGCCCCGGCTGGGAAAGGTCTTTTTTCTTGGTAAGGGTTGCGCCCTTGCCGAAAAGGGTCTCCAACGCTTCCTGTGTTACGTGGACGTGACGTGCGGAGGTCTCAACGATAAATTCAGCTGACATTTTTACATACTTCCTTTTTTGCGGATATGCTGCTTTGGCAGCAACCCGGTTTTATTTTCTATATTAAGTTTACCACCTTGTAAAAAAAATGTCAAGAGCTATGGGAAAATTTTCCCGGAAAAATTTTCCGAAAAATTTAAGGAAGTATTGATTTAATTTTTTTTCGCCTGCGGCGGGAAAAAATAAATAATTATATCCAACTCTTTATCCTCCCTATCATCCCCTCAATATCCAGCACCCCATAAGCAAAGCCCTTTCTTACAAGCTCCTCCGGAAGATACTCGTCATATTTTTCAAACAGCGGCACTTCCTTCGGGTAAACAAGCTCCATAGGGTCTATGGGCTTTGCTGCTTCTTCCTTTGCCACACGGAAAAAATCCTCTTTGCTGCCGCTCATCTTGAACTGTATGAAATAGGGTCTTGAGGGGGACAGCCCCCTTATCCCCAGAGCTTCGCCGCAGCGCAGTTTCAGAAAACGTTCCATCGCAAGAAAAGCGTATGTACCAAGCCAAGGGAACAAGCACCACATATTCCCTCCAAGGCAGATAAGCGGCTCTGTCAGCAGTCCCGAATTTGCGGCGGTGTGGCGGGCGATGTCAAGGCGGGCGATGGCGTTTTTCATAAGATAAGGGTAGACCGTCCGTTCGCTTAATACCCCTTTCATTCGCTCCAGTATCTTCGTGTTTATATCCCCCGGACATTCGCCGAAATAGGCGGGGACTTTCCCCTTGATCTCTTCGCAGTAGACCGTGTGCCGCTTGTGGTCTACCTCTTCCACTATCCACACCTGCCCCGCTATGGCTATTTTTTCACCGGGCGGCGGCGGCATTACAATCGTCCCCAGCTCGTGGGAACGGCATCGGACGGTGTATTCCTCGTTTTCCTGAAACACGGCGTAGAACTTAAACGAGTTGGTCAGCCGCTCTCCCGCCAGCCCCACTATAAGCCCGCCTGTTTCCGTCCGCTGAATGTGTTCCTTTTCGATAAGATGCCGCAGGAGTATCTTATAATCCTCTTGGGTTATCCTGCTGAAATAGCTTAGGGTCAGCACACGTGAGGCAAGGGCGGCAGGGGTCATTTCCCCGCAGGAAACAAGGGTGCACATGGTCTGGTGATACAATAAGCTGTAGGGCAGCCTTGTGAGATTGGGCGGCTCGACCCATTTTTCCTCCAGATACACCTGAACGAGGGCTATCCCCTGAAGCAGTTTCCAGGGAACGGTCTCCGGGAGCATGGCTCTCGGTTCGGGAGCGTCCTCCCGCATAACGAACCACATTTCCGGAGGCAGTTCCCGCCTGCCCGTGCGCCCCATTCGCTGTAAAAATGAGGACACCGTAAAGGGAGCGTCTATCTGAAAAGCCCGCTCCAGCCGCCCTATGTCTATTCCCAACTCCAGCGTGGCGGTGGTGACGGTGGTCATGCAGACCTCGTCGTCTTTCATCGCCTCTTCCGCAGTTTCACGGTAAGAGGCGGACAGGTTGCCGTGGTGAATGAGAAATCTGTCAGGCTCTCCCTTAGCCTCGCAGTATGACCGCAGTGACGTTGTAACAGCCTCGCACTCCTCACGGGAGTTGACGAAAACAAGGCACTTTTTCCCCCTTGTATGCTCAAAGATATACCCCATGCCGGGGTCTGCCGCTTCGGGGGCTTTGTCAGTGGCGGGAGCAAGAGCCGGGAGAGCCTCGATGTCCTCCCTGTCCGTCCCCGCCTGAATGTCCGATACGAAAAAATGCTCCATGGAAAGCCGCCATCTTGCGCCTTTGGCTTCAATCTTCGGGATAAAGGTCTTACGCCCCGTACCCTGTGACAAAAAACGCCCTGTTCCCTCAAGGTCGCCTATGGTAGCCGAAAGCCCTATGCGGCGGGGATTAACGCCCGCCATTTTTGAAAGCCGTTCGATAAGGCAGATAGTCTGCCCCCCTCTGTCTCCCCGCATAAGGGAGTGAACCTCGTCTATAACTATAAACCGCAGGTCGCCGAACAGCTTTGATATCGCAGCATGCTTGTGCATAAGCAAGGCTTCAAGGGATTCTGGGGTTATCTGCAATATTCCCGACGGATTTTTCAGCAGCTTTGACTTATGAGCCTGGGACACGTCCCCGTGCCAGTGCCATACCGGGATACCCGCCTCCTCGCAAAGGTCGGTAAGGCGAATGAACTGGTCGTTTATCAGGGCTTTTAAGGGACCTATGTAGACAGCCCCCACAGACTTGGGCATATCCTCGTAAAAAAGCGTAAGTATCGGAAAAAACGCTGCCTCGGTTTTCCCCGAAGCGGTGGAAGCGCACAGGAGGATATTGTCGTCGGTGTTGAACACGCCGTCTCCCGCCGCCGCCTGTATCGCACGCAGACTTTCCCAGCCGTTATTGTATATGAAATCCTGAATAAAAGGGGCATAGCGGTCAAAGATGTTCATGCGGCTTTCCTCCTGTTATGATCGGTGATGCGTTTTTTCGGTATCTATATATCAAATTCCGCAAACTCCTCGCTTGCCTCTCCGCCTTCGGGTATCGGCTCGGCAAACTTGAAGTCTCCCGAATTTAAAAGCTCCTTTATTTTAACATCCGGGTTCTGATAGAGAATGTTCAGCACTTCTATAAAATCCCTTATCACCTCTCTGGGCGTTATCTGGGTGTCTGCGCCTATCCTGCCGTATTCTATGCGGATAAAGTCCGCCAGGTCTTCCTCGGTGACGTTTCTTTCATAATCGAACAGCTGCGAATGCACTTCCGTCAGTTTTTCCGTCAGCACAAGCATTTCCTCGTGGGACAAGGGCTGAAGCCGTATTACCGGGGCTAACATATCCGTATACCGTCCCCCGAAACGTCCCTCGGCAAGCCTTGACCGCAAAGCCTCGTAACTGTAGACCCCTCTGCGGGTGTCCTCCACGCACTGGGGCGTGCCGCACATGATTATCCCCAGATGCTGCGCCTTGCCCTGTAAGGTGTCGTTGTACATGGTTAGTATCTTTTCATAATTATACTGCCTTGTGATGCTGTTGGGAATTTTGTAGATGTTCACAAGCTCGTCTATGATAATGAGCATTCCGCTGTAGCCCGCTCTTTTAAGGAAAAAGGAAAAGAGCTTGATGTATTCGTACCAGTCGTCGTCGGTGACTATGATATTTACCCCCAGTTCGTTTTTCGCTTCGGTTTTCGTGGAATACTCCCCTCTGAACCATTTTACAACGCAGGCTTTCATCTCATCGTTGCCGTCGGCATAGGAGCGGTAATAGAGATTCAGCAGACGGGCGAAATCAAAGCCGTGGACCATCTCGCTTATGTCCCCCACAGCCTCGTTTACGCTTTTTTCCACAGCCTTTCCGAAAGCGGGATCATCGGGGGAAATCCCCGTTTTATCGGCGGTCTCGCTCATAATGCCGCTTATCCATTTGTCTAATATAAGGGTCAGTGCGCCGCCCTCGGGGCGGGTCTTTACGGAGAGATTTTTTATAAGCTCCTTGTATGTCGCCAGTCCCTGCCCCCTTGTTCCCTGCAAACGCCTTTCGGGGGACAGGTCAGCGTCCGCCACGGCAAAGCCCTTATCCATAACATAGTTGCGGATAGTCTGCACCAGAAAGCTCTTGCCGCTGCCGAACTTCCCCATAATAAAGCGGAAAGCCGCTCCGCCCTCGCTTATTATTTCGGCGTCCCGCAGCAACGCTTCTATTTCCTTTTCCCGCCCCACCGCAATATAGGGCAGCCCTATCCTCGGCACAACGCCGCCTTTGAGAGAATTTATAACGGCTGACGCAACTCTTTTAGGTATTTTCATTTAGTATCCCTTTCCTGCTTTTTTACAATAGAATTTCTTTCACGTCCTCGGCATAGTCCTCGATAATATAAGGCTTGTCACCCTCGAAGTCTATCACTGTGTCGCCGAAACCGTCAAAAAGTTTTTCGTTTATCC
>JAMOZU010000015.1 GCA_023667745.1 Ruminococcus sp. | reverse complement strand
GCTGGAGCTCCGCCCCAGACCCGGCAAGGGCTCCGCCCCTTGACCCCATAGCGGTGTTACTGCTCTTGTAATGCTTTACATTTCTCGCTCTCCTTTTTTTCTTTTTTTTGCATTACTCCATAATCGGGTCAATCTTTGTGGTCTCTGCGGACGGGCGGGTGGTCGTTTCCGTTTCGCCGTCGGCGTTCTCCGCATTTTCCGTCGCCTGCGCCGCTTCGAGAGCCGCCATATTCTCGTTGTACACTCTGGCGTTGTTTTCGAGAGACTCCTTATCGAGAAAAGACGCTCGCTGGGCGTCGGAAAGAATGGTAAGCACGCCCTCTGTCCTGTCGCCTATCTGATTTGTGACTATTGCCCTTGAAAAGTCCATTTTATAGTCGATGTCGTTTACCGTCCCCAGTTTTACCACTATGCGCCCGTCGTAGGTGTAGCTGATATTGGAACGGTCGGCAACGTCTATGAGGGTCACTCCCTCGGCGGCTTCCCCGTTTTTGGAGTAATACTCCATAAGCTCGGTTATTACAGCCGTTTTATGCTCGTCCTCCGATTCGAACTCATCTCCGGGGAGAAGTCCGGGCTTGGGGTCTGTTCCCGTGAAGTTGAGGAGATCGGCTTTCGGCTCGGCTATCTCTTCAAGCACCTTCCCCGAACGGCTGATAAGCAGGACGGAATTTGAGCAGATGAAATTCGCCGCAGGGACGCTTGCTTCCACGTTTATAACAAGGGTATCGGGGAACGCTCTTGTTATCTCGGCGTTTTCTATATACACCAGCTGATCCTCTATCTTATCCGCCATTTTTTCCGAGGTCATTCTTACAAGGTTATCCCCTGCTTTAATGCCGCTGGCTTCTATTATCTCCTCCGCCGTATAATTGGACGCTCCGGTAACGTTCACGTTTTCCACATTGAACAGCAGCGTTGTTGAAAGTATCAGCATAATACATGCCGCAAACAGGAATAACAGTACTCCCGCTCCTCTTCTTTTCCGTTTTCGTCCTCCGTATGCCATATATTTTTACCTCCGAAATTTTTTCACTCAAACGCCGTGAGGCTTTTTGAAAATGTTTTTCTTTGTTGGTTTGTTGCGACTTGCCGATGTTGGTTTTCTTGTAAAGGCTTTATTTTTTAGGCAACTGCGACTTGCCGAATTTAGTCTTTTTTGAAATGCTTTTATTTTTTGGGAACTGCAAGTTGCTGTGTGGGGGTGAAACCCCAGGGGACGGGGCGGGGACGCTCTGTATTTAGTAAGGCACAGCCGCCCCCCGTCGGTGTGACGCTTGTCGTCACACATTCCCCTCAGGGTTCTCCCCGGCAACCTGCGGATTGCCATTCCCCCCCTTCCTTGACCCCTTCCCCACCCCCAGGCTGTCGCATATGTAGTGCTGAACGATAGCTGTATACTTCCCTTGCCTGCCTGCAACCTTGATATGCGGTAAAATGCTGAAATATGCTGTATACTTTCCTTGCCGGGGTTCGCAATCGCTTGACTAACTATTAACTATTAATTATTAACTATTAACTATTCTAGCCTCTAGCCCTCTAACATCCAGCTACTAGTAGCATTTTTAATTTTTCCGCATAGTATAAGCTATAGCAAAACATAAAATTAACACCAATGGAATGGCAAAAGCTGTATTTTTTGCTTCTTGCCTCTTGCCTCTGAAAACGGTCTGCGAAAGCATTTCTATGTTTTGCTCTAATAGCATAGCAAAAGGAGCGGCGAGGATATGGGAAAGCTTATCATAAACGGCGGGAAACGTCTGCAAGGGGAGTTGTCGCTGCAAGGCTCGAAAAATGCCGTGCTGCCCGTTATGGCGGCGGCTGCCCTGTGCAAGGGCGGGAACGGCGGTGGGAAGATCACCCTTGTGAACTGCCCCGTAATCTCCGACCGCTTCTGTTCGGGAAGAATACTCTCCTCTCTCGGAGCGAAGGTCACAGGAAGCGGGAACACCTGCCTTATCGATCCGGCATATATCGACAGCACCGTTATCGAAAGCTCCCTTATGCGCTCCATGCGTTCATCGGTCATCTTTATGGGCGCACTTCTGGGGAGAACGGGAAAATGCACCCTCTGTTACCCCGGCGGCTGCGACTTAGGCCCCCGCCCCATAGATATGCACCTGTCCTCCCTGCGTAAAATGGGAGCTGTTATAACCGACGAACACGGGCGGCTGGAATGCACCGCTCCCAAAGGACTTACCGGCTGCCGCATATCCCTATCCTTCCCCTCGGTTGGGGCAACGGAAAACATCATGCTCGCCGCCGCCACGGCAGAGGGAGAAACGGTCATCTCCAATGCCGCAAGAGAACCGGAGATATGCTGCCTTGCGGATTTCCTGCGGCTGTGCGGCGGGAAAATATCCGGAGACGGCGGCGGGCGGATAGTAATATCCGGCGTAAAAAGCCTTACCTTCCCCGACAGTGAGGAGTTTTCCGTGATACCCGACAGGATAGCCGCCGCAACCTATCTTTCCGCGGTTGCATGCGCCGGAGGAGAGCTGTTCCTTACCAATTGCAGCCCCGTCCACCTGGAAGCGGTGATCCCCGTGTTCGAGCAGATGGGCTGTTATGTCCGCAGTTTCGGCAGCAGCATTTACATACATAGACGAGAGCGGGTAAAGCCCGTCGAAACTATCCGCACCATGGTCTACCCCGGATTCCCCACGGACACCCAAGCGGTAGTAATGTCCCCTTTGTGTACCGCATCGGGAACAACGGTCTTCGTGGAAAACATCTTTGAGAACCGCTACCGCCATACGGACGCACTATGCAGAATGGGGGCGGATATAAGAGCGGAAGGGAAAGTGGCAGTGGTTACGGGAGTAGACGAACTGTACGGCACAACAGCGGACGCACCGGATCTCAGGGGAGGGGCAGCCATAGTCTGCGCCGCATTGGGAGCAGCAGGCGTGTCGGAGATAGGCAGAACGGAGCTGATAGACAGAGGCTATGAGAGCATAGACAAAAACCTAAGAGCATTGGGAGCGGACATTACAAGAAGCTAACGCCTTTCAAGAGAGGTTGCGCACGTTGGGGTCAAGGTGCAGAGCCCTTGCGGGGTCCGGGGCGGAGCTCCGGCAGGGTTTGGGACAGCGTCCCAACGGCGTAAGCCGCCGTCATTAACATAGCAACACAAACGAACGCACTTCACGAGCAAGTAACGCAACCGCCGCCCGACCGCCGAAAAAAGCGTTTTGAAATAGGTCAGCAACACAGTACAACTAACAGTACCCAAGCAACTAACGGTCGGGCGGCGGTGCAACGTAGCGTGCAAGGCGTATGCCTTGCACAGCACGTTGCCGCCCGCAATGACGTTGCAAGCAACAAGGGCGCATGTCAGTAACAAATTCCGACAAACTTAAGTCATACCTCTTGCCTCCGTCAGCACCTTATATATCCTGTCATCAACATCCTGCACGCACTGCCCATGCGCCCTCCGTGACAGCTCATTGAGCGTCTTGGGGTCACCGGTAAGTTCCTTTACTTTGGAAATTATCAGCTCATCGGTCAGGTCTTTCTGCTGGATAACCACCGCCGCCCCCGCCTTGCCAAGCACCATGGCATTGTGATACTGATGATTCCCCGCCACCACGGGCGAGGGGATAAGTATGGAAGCCCTGCCCATAGCTTCAAGCTCGCTTATGGCGGAAGCCCCGCTGCGGCAGATGATAAGGTCGGCGGCGGCAGTGCATACGTCCATGTTGTGTATGTATTCCTTTACGATAAGGGACTTGGTTTTTTCAAGGTCAATGCCTATGTCCTTTATCCTCTGCTCAAAGGTGTCATGCCCCATTTTGCCGTAGGAGTGAATGTGGGTCACGGGGAAATCATTCTCGTATTCCCATTTCATGAGAGCCGCCCCGCTGTCGTTTATCGCCCCCGCTCCCAGACTTCCCCCCCAAGAGAATATGCACAGCTTGTCTGCGGGCAGCCCCAGTTCACGCTTGGCATCCGACCGCGGCATCTTTCCGTCAAACCCCTTGCGGACGGGAAGACCCGTTTTTACCGTATTGGCGGCAGGGTCAAGATATTCCCTTGCCTCCTCCATGGTAAGCATAACCGCCTTTGCCTTTTTGGCAAGTATCCTCGTGGTAACGCCGGGATATGCGTTCTGCTCGTGAATGACCGCAGGAATGCCCATGCGTTCCGCTTCAAGCACAACAGGTCCGCTGACATAGCCCCCCGTGCCGATAACAAGATCGGGGCTGAAATTGGTCAGTATCTTTTTGGCGGTATGCCCCGCAGTGGTAAGATACGCCGCCGCCTTTATGTTGCGGACTATGTTTTTGGGCGTTATCTTCCGCTGAAATCCGCTCACTTTTATGGGAGCAAATTCTATCCCCTCCATGGGGACAAGTTTCGACTCCATGCCGTTGGGCGTTCCCGCATAGAGGAACTCCGCATCCGGTTCTCTGTCCTTAATAATGGAAATAATGGCAAGTGCGGGATTGATATGCCCGGCAGTACCCCCGCCGGTAAGTAGGTACTTCATTTGTAATTCTCCTTTGAGTGGCTAGAGGTAAGAATGTGAACTCTGTTCACACTAGAGGCTAGAGAGGTCAGTCTTTCAAATTCAGCTAAAGCCGAGAAATAACGTTTTTGACAACGTGCCCATTTTGAAAAGCATTTCATAATAATTTGCTTTTTCCGGCTCTAGCCTCTTAGCTTCTTCTTGGCGTTGTAAATTTCCTCCAGTTCCTTGTCGTCCGAGGGGGTGTCGTCTCTGCCCTTTCCGGGTATGGACTGCCTGGATATGTTAAGCACCACGCCCATTTCCACAAGCTGCAGTATAAGAGCCGTGCCGCCGTAGCTGAAAAAGGGGAGAGAAATTCCCGTGTTGGGTATGGCGTTGGTCACAACGGCAATATTGAGTAACGCCTGCAAGCCCACCTGAACCATTATCCCCGCAGCCAAAAGCATACCGTATTTGTCCGGGGCGTTCTGGGCTATGGCAAAGCCCCTGAATATAAGCACAAGGAAAAGGATTATCACAAGGGACGCCCCCACAAAGCCCAGCTCCTCGCAGACTATGGCGAACACAAAGTCGTTTTTCGCCTCCGGAAGATAGAGAAACTTCTGCCTTGAATTTCCCAGTCCCAAGCCGAAAACTCCCCCCGAACCTATGGCTATAAGGGAATTTCTCGTCTGCCATGCTGCGTCCCTGTATTCATCCGCAAAGGGGTCGAGCCACCATTCCACTCTTGTGAAAACATAATCGAATTTCCCCGTAAACTGTAAAAGGTAAAGCCCCGCTCCCCCCACTGCAAGCAGCAAAAGGACAAGTATTATAAAATGATCCAGCCTTGCCCCGCCTATGAATATAAGAGCTATCCCTATGCAGGCTATGATTATGGTAGCCGACAAATGCCGCTGGGCGACGGTTATGGCAAGTATTATCCCCATTATAAGCAGATAGGGGACTATGCCGTATTTCACCGTCTGCATATTCTTGTAGTTTGCGCTCATCATATAGGCAAATACCATTACCATCGTCAGCTTTACAAGTTCCGACGGCTGAAACTGTATCGGGCCTATCTCTATCCACCTGTCTGCGTCCGAGCTTGATACTCCCAAAGAGGTAAACACCAGCAGCATAAGGACAATACTTGCTATAAACGCCCCATAGGTAATAAGGGGATTTTTCATAACATGATAGTCAAACAGGGGGCTTGCCAGAAATATCATAAGCACAAGCCCTATCCCCGCCATTTGGCACTGGCGTATGAAATAGTAATACTGCGACACTCCGTCGTGTATCGCCCAGGCATAGGAAGCGGAGTACATTATCACCAGTCCGAACACCAGCAGCACTATCACCAGAAACAGAAACGGCAGATCCATTTCCCCTATCCGCACTTCGTTGAGATACATAGTCCCCGAACTTTTGGGGATAAGATATTTCAAAGGGCTTTTATTGTTGGGCAGCCACTTTGGCTTTTCCTTTTTAGCCTTTTTCCGCTTGGAAGGGGGCTTTTTGGATGAAGGTCTTTCGGGCACTTGTACTCACTCCTTTGTAAAGTGATTTTCCCCCGCCAAGGGCGGGGAAAAACCGCCCAATACAGGGAATTGAAAATTTTACGGTCACTTTAACCACACGTTATATATCACATTCCCCAGTACCCCGCATATAAGACCTACCAAAGAAAATGCGATAACTATTTTGTATTCGGAAAATCCGCACATTTCAAAATGATGATGTATGGGGGACATTTTGAATATCCTCTTGCCGGTGGTCTTGAAGCTGATGACCTGCAGTACCACCGAGAGAGCCTCGCATACATATATTATCCCTATAAGAGCCAGCAAGAGATGTTCATGGGTGATAAACCCCATGGCGCATACCGCTCCCCCAAGGAACATAGATCCCGTGTCTCCCATGAAAATTTTGGCGGGATTCAAGTTCCACACCAGAAATCCCATGCACCCTCCCGCCAAGGCAGACGCAAAAAGGGAATACTCATGCAGCCCCATGGAAGAGAATATCATCAGATATGACACGCAGAAGACTACCGTCACCGTCCCGCAAAGTCCGTCAACGCCGTCCGTCAGGTTTACGGCGTTGGTCAGGAATATGAGGTAGAGTATCATCAGAGGATAGTAAAGCACACCCAGTTCAAGTTCTCCTATAAAGGGGAATGATATGGCCGTGGACGTATCTCCCAGCATATAAAGGGCATAGAGGAACGCCGCCGTAAGGCAAAGCTGCATTGCCATTTTCTGCTTTGCCCGAAGCCCCAGATTTTGGTGCTTCACGCCCTTTATAAAATCGTCAATAAACCCTATCACGGCGTTGAGCAGGGCAAACAATACCCCCGCTGTCAGCTTATACAGCCCCGTGTAATCCGGGGCAAGGGTAATGTCCCTTTTCATTCCCTGCCACACCGCATAGCAAATGGCTATAGACAGGGGAGTCGCTATAATGAACATAAACCCGCCCATTAACGGCGTGCCGTTTTTCTTCTCCTGCCACTTGGGACCTTTCTCGTAAATGGTAGCCCCGAAGTGAAGGCGGTGCATCATGGGGATAAGCACCTTTCCTATAGCCGCCGCCATTGCAAAAGCAACAGCCGCCGCCAGTAAATTCAACCAATAAACCATGCTGCAAGAAGCAAGATGATCAAGAAGCAAGAGGCAAGATCTTTCCGGTTGTTACTTGCCCGGCAAGTCCTCTTGCTTGATAACGTCATCTTATAACCTTTCTTTATAATATATTATACTCCGGACAATAAATATTTTGTCAAAACGGTTTGCACCGCAAACTTTTTTTCGGGATGTATTTTTCCCGGCATTTTCCCGGGCATACTTGCCCATTGCCGAAGGCGGGGAAAATGCCTTATTCGATATCGACCCCAAAGGCATCCTTGATAACCTCTTCAATATGCACCCCTCTGCTGCCTTTGAAAAGGATAACATCTCCCTCGGCGGCTTTGAAGTTAAGGTAATTGACAGCCTCTTCCTTTGTCTTCGCCTTGCAGCAGACAACTCCCATTTCCTCCGCCTTTTTGGCGATGAACTGGGCATACTGCCCGAAGGCAATCACTATGTCAACGCCCTTCACGGCGGCATACTCGCCTATCTCCTCGTGAAGCTGAGGGGAATGCGCTCCAAGCTCCAGCATATCTCCCAGGACGGCTATCCGCTTGCCGCCGCCCGAACCTACCTCGGTTTCGCAGAGGACATCTATGGCGGCTTTCATGGAAATGGGTGCGGCGTTGTAGCAGTCGATGATAAGGGTCTTGCCGTCAACTTCCGTTGTGTGCTGCCGCAGTCCGCAGGGCTGATATTCGTAAAGGGCTGCCGCCGCTTCGGCAAAGTCGCAGTGAACAGCCTCCGCCGCCGCCAAAGCCATAAGAGCGTCGTTGACGTAATGCTTGCCCGTGCAGGGGATAGCCACTTCCCCCAACGCCGTGCCGTTTTTCACAACGATGAACTTAAGAATATCCCCGCTTTGGGTAACGTTCTCCGCCGTGTAATCGCATTGCTTGTTGAGCATTCCGCAGGTGATGACGGGGCGATCGGTGATAGTATTTTTCAGGGGGAACAGCAAGTCGTCGTCCCCGCAGACTATCAGCGGCGCACCCGGCTCTGCCCCTGAAAGTATCTCCAGTTTGGCTTTCAAGATATTCTCCCTGCTGCCCAGATTTTCCGCATGGCTCCAGCCTATGTTGGTGATAATGCACACGCCGGGGCGGGCGGCTTTTGAGAGCCTTTCTATCTCCCCGAAATGGTTCATGCCCATTTCAATCACCGCCGCCTTGTGGGAGGGGTCAAGCCCCAAAAGGGAAAAGGACATACCTATCTCGTTGTTTTTGTTCCCCTCGGTTTTAAGGGTCTTGTAATGGGAAGAGAGGGCAAGGGCGGTAAATTCCTTGGTGGTGGTTTTGCCCACGCTGCCTGTAATGCCCACCAATTTCGGGGTGAACTTGCTGCGGTAATGCCCCGCAATTTTGAGTATTGCGTCCCTTGTGTCCTTAACCACGATACAGGGACAGCCCCCTACAGGGCGGGTGGTAACAGCAGCAACTGCGCCTTTTTTGATAGCCGCTTCCACATAGTCGTGACCGTCGAACTTGTCTCCCTTAAAGGCTATGAACAGACTTCCCGGGACAAGGCTTCTGCTGTCGCTGCTGACAGCTCCCGCATTCACCACCGTTTTCATACCGTGTACGGCGGAGAAGGAGCCGCCTGTGACTGTGCGTATCTCTTCCAGTCCCATTCCCGAATAGAGCGACCTGTCAATTTCGGGGACGCTGTTTTCCAGTGCCTTCAATGCGTCCGCCACTATCTCCCGCTCGTCAAAGTGGATATGAACGTTGTCTTTTAGTATCTGATAATCCTCATGCCCTTTCCCCGCAAGAACGAGGACATCTCCCTTGCGGGCTATCCTTACCCCGTGGAATATGGCCGACCGCCTGTCCGCAATGCGGTCGTGGGGGATATTTACCCCTTCAAGCCCCGTTTCTATATCGTCTATTATTTTGTCGGGGTCTTCATTCCGGGGATTGTCGGAAGTGACAATAAGGTAATCGGAATATTTCGCCGCCGCTTTTGCCATAAGGGGGCGTTTTGTCCTGTCCCTGTCGCCGCCGCAGCCGAAGAGGGTGATAAGCCGTCCGTCGGTGTTTTCCTTGATGGAGGAGAGCATATTTTCCAGTGCGTCCGGGGAGTGGGCGTAGTCGCAGACTATGAAAAAATTCCTTTGAGTGGGGATAAGCTCGCACCGTCCTCTTACTCCGGGGAAATCGTGGGTGGCATCGAATATCTTTTGCAGGGGGACTTTGAGCTGCATAAGCACACCCAGTGCGCCCACGGCGTTGGAGACGTTATAGCTGCCCATCATATTAAGGCTCATTTCAACGCTCTTTCCGGGGACGCAGAAATAGAATTTCTGCAAGCCGTCGGCGTATCTTATATAATTGGCGGAGATGTTGCTTTTCCCTGTGATGCCGTAGGACATCTTTTGGCAGTTTATCTCGGTAAACAGCCGCTGACCGAAGGGGTCGTCGGTATTTATGAGAGCCAGCCTGCAATGCCCCTCAAAGAGCATTTTCTTGGCGTTGTAGTAGTTTTCCATGGTCTTGTGATAGTCAAGGTGATCCTGTGTAAGATTGGTAAACACCCCGCAGGTGAACACCGCAGGACCTATCCTGTACTGGTCGAGGGCAAAGGAAGACACTTCCATTACGCAGTAGCGGCATTTCTTGTTTACCATTCTTTCAAACAGCTCATACAGCTCAAATACTCTGGGCGTTGTGGGGGTATCCTCGTCCCTTATGACGGGTTCTTTCCCGATAAGGGTCTGGGCAGTGCCGATAAGCCCTGCCATAGCCCCCGCGTGGGTGAGGACGTGGTGTATCATGGTAGCCATGGTGGTTTTGCCGTTGGTTCCGGTGATCCCCACAAGTATCATTTTCTTTTCCGGGTGGTCGAACCATGCCGCTGTAAGGTAACCGTAGAAACGGCGGGTGTCCTTAACGATTATCTGCCTGTCTTTAAGCCCTAAGTCTTTGCTTGTTACGACAACAGCCGCTCCCGCTTTTATCATATCCGCCGCCGCCGTGTGACCGTCAAAGGAATTGCCTTTAACGCATATAAAAATGTTCCCCGGCTTTACCTCTCTGGTGTCGTCGGTAATGCCCGTTATCTTGGCGTTTTTCCCTTTGTATATAAAGGTCTCGTTCTTGTCCTCCGCCGTTATGTCGGCAAGAAGAGCCGTAAGGTCTTTTACTCTGTCCATTGTCGGTTTCCTTTCCTTTGTCCCGTGTGTTCGGGAATTATTTTTATTTGAATATATTTATGAAATGCTTTGGTTTATCGGCGGTTATCACGGCTCGGCACTGCCTCGCTTAAAGTGCGCCCTGACGGGCGGCGGCATACTGCACACGGCATACGCCGTGTGCGACTATGCCGCACCGCCGCCCGACCGTGACTTGCTTGGTAACAGTTAGTTGTACTGTGTTGCTGTTGTCTTTCAAAACCATTTATTCGGCGGTCGGGCGGCGGTTTCGTTACTTGCTCTTGAAGTGCGTTCATTTGTTCCGCTTTGTTACCGACAGCGGCTTACGCCGTGGGGCTCTGCCCCAGACCCCGCAAGGGCTCCGCCCCTTGACCCCGCTGGGGGCGTTCGCCGCCCCCAGACCCCCACGAACGAACCTACTGCTCCTGTAAGGCTTTCATTGGTTATGCACGCTTTCATTCTCTAACCTCTTACATCTAACTTCTAACCTCTATCAGCCCTCATCTCTCACCATAAACGTAACCTCGACTACAGTCCCCACTTCCACCACGCTCCCCGGTTCGTAGTTCTGCGAAGCCGCCACCGCTCCCGCTCTGTCGGTTGCGCCGTCCCCTGCTTTAAAGTTAATATTTGCCGATGTGAGCAGATAATTCACGTCCGACAGGCTATATCCCAATACGTCCGGCACTACTGCCGTTTCCGGCGTGTAGTTTTCCTCCGTATACAATATCACCTTGCCTTCTCTCGGTATGGATGATGTACTCGAAGGCACTTGCTTTACCACCTGTCCTCCCGACCCCACTACATAGGGCTGCAATTCCAGTGATTCTATTGTCTCCGTTGCAACGTCGATGTCCTGTCCCTCCACGTTGGGGATATTTACGTCCAGTGCCTGCAGTTCCTCGTCGGTATATTCGGGATAATACCCCAGATACGGTAGTGCGTCCTTTAACACTGCCGACACCACCGGAGCTGCCACCATACTGCCGTAATAGACGTGCGAGCCGTTATGGTCTCTTCCCTGAGGTTCGTCCACCATTACCAGCATTATTACCTCCGGGTCGTCTGCGGGAGCAAAGCCCACATACGAAGAGACGTAATAGAGGGAATCTCCTGCGGCGTTGTTTTTGGAAAGTTTCTCGGAAGTCCCCGATTTTCCCCCTATCCGATAGCCTTTGATATAGGCATTTGAGCCGCCTTTATTGTTGACTACCGTTTCCAGGACCTGTCTCATCTGTGCGGAAGTTTCGTCGGAGATGACCTGCCGCCGTACCATTCGTTCGTTGGTTTTTACCACATTGCCGTTGGGATCTACTATCTTTTCCACCACATAGGGCTTTAACAAATATCCGCCGTTTATCACCGCCGCATAGGCTGTTATCATCTGAATGGGGGTAATGGTGTTGGACTGCCCGAAAGAGCAGGAGGCAAGCTCCATTTTTCCCATATCTTCCCTTTGGTATACTATCCCCGCCGCTTCTCCGGGCAGGTCTATGCCTGTGGTCTCGTAAAAGCCGTAGCCTCTTACATAGTCGCAGAATTTATTTATGCCAAGCCTTTGCCCTATTTGTATAAAGGCGGGGTTGCAGGAGTTTGTCATGGCTGTGGTAAAATCCTGTATGCCGTGGTCTCCGGTCGTCCAGCAGTTGATGGGTTTTTCCCCCTCAACTACCACTATGCCGCCTCCGCAGGAGAATGTACTTGTAAGGTCAACCACCTTTTCTTCCAACGCTCCCGACCCGGTGACTACCTTGAACACCGACCCCGGCTCGTATATCTCGGTAATAGCCTTGTTTTTCCACTGCTGTTCCCGGTACTTGGCGTATTCTTCCTCATACTCCTCGCCGTCCCCGTATTCCTCGGCAAATTTTGCTAAAGCCGACCTGTCCTTTGGGGAATAGATGCTGTTCCTGTCGTTCAGGTCAAAGCCGGGATATGTAGCCATGGCAAGGACAGCCCCTGTTTTTGCGTTAAGGATTATCCCGCAGGCACGGTTGTCAACGTTGTTTTCCTCGACGCACTTCTGAAGCTCCCTTTCCATATAATACTGGAGCGTTGAATCTATGGTGAGATAGAGGGAATTGCCGTTCTGGGCGGCAAAGTTCTTGTCGTTTTTATAGGGCATCTGATTTCCCTGTGCGTCCGTGGCGGAAATTATCTTCCCGTCCACTCCCGCAAGATAATCGTTGTAATATGCCTCTATGCCGTAAACGCCGTCTCCGTCGTAATTGGTAAAGCCTATAACCGATGCTGCCAGGTCGTTGTTGGGGTATACTCTTTTTGTATCTTCCTCGCTGAAAATAAGGTTGCCCGCCAGTTTCTCCTCGTCCGCCCTTGTGATGATATTGGTAAGCACCTGTTTATCCACGCGGGAGGCGCACTTGAACCACTGTTTGCCTCTTGTTTCCTTATTTTCAAACGCCAGTAATATCTTGCTCTCCTCGCAGCCGGTCTCCTCGCTGATTATGCGGGCGCAAGCCTTTATCTGCCGCTCCTTTTCGTCTGCGTCCATATCCTCGTTATCCAGCTTTGTAATGGCGGCGGGGGCTATGATGATATTGTACACCGTGGCGGACTGTGCAAGGGTAACGCCGTTGGAATCATAGATAGTTCCCCTTGCGGCTTCCACCGTGGTACTGGTGAACTGGTTGTCGTTTGCCATGGCGGCGTACCTGTCATGTTCCTTAACGCTTGTCCTGAACAGGTTCACCACTACATACACCGTAAACGCAAACAGCGCAAACGCCACATAAACGCTTAACCTGTTCTTCATAAGTTTTGTTGGCTGATAAGAGGGCATAATTTCCTCGCTTTCTACTGCCAGAGGCTAGAGGTTAGAGGCTAGAGGCTAGAAATATGTGAACTGCGTTCACATTAAGCTAGATACTTAGAGGCAAGAAGCAAGAAAATCAATCACTTGCCCCGCTAGAGACTAGAGGTTAGAAGCTAGAGGCTAGATTATAACCACTAGATACTTAGAGGCAAGAAGCAAGAAAATCAATCACTTGCCTCTTGCCCGTTATTGCTTTTTTCTGCCTGTCACCCTTGTCCTTTCCGTAAGACCGCTCCCGCAATCCTGCTTGTATATTGTGCGGTATTTTCCCCGCCTTCGGCGGGGAAAATACCTTAAACCGACAGCTCCTTAACTAATCTTATTCCTTTAAATCCCCAAGTATTCCAATACCTTGTCAAAGAAACTTTTTACCTTTGCGGCAACCGTCTCGGGCTTTTCGGAAATTTCCACCATATTGCCGCTTTCAAGGCTTACATACTCCATCTGGGATTTCTCCAGTTTCTGCATGCCGAGAATCTCTTCCGCATAAGTCTCCACAGCTTTTTGTGAGCTTTTCTGCTCAAGCTCGGTCTTCATGCGGTTGTTCTCCTGCTGCAAAGCCTGTACCTCCGCAGTTGCGGCAATAATGTCCGCATGGACTGCCGCTATATCCGCTTTCGAGGTAACGAACAGCGTGAGCATAAGCCCTATCCCTATTATCATTGCCATGGAAACAGCCGTGATAGGAGTAAGGGACGGTCTTGCCGCCCGCTCGCCTTTTATTACGGGCGCTGCCTTTTTCACCGCTTCTATCCTTTCGTATTTTTCATATCTTGAAATATCATAAGCAAGATTTGTACTTCTTTGAGCCATGATCAAGAATCACCTCATTTTTAGAAGTTAGACGTTAGAGGTAAGAGGTTAGATATCGTTACCCTTTACTCATCTGCTTACCCTTCTGCTGTCCGCATTCTATTACTTCCGCCGTTGATAATAACGGCATTTTATATATACATTTCCTTTAGCCCCTGCCGCCCGGTCTGCACCTTCGGGGAACTGCTTCGGGAAATTGCCGGCTTGTTTAAAGCTCCTGTATTTTCTCTATGATACGCAGCTTTGCGCTTCTGCTTCTGTTGTTGCGGGAAAGTTCCTCTTCGCCCGCTTCTATGGGCTTGCGGTTTATCAGCTTACCCTTGGGGGTATTGCCGCATACGCACACCGGGAAATCCGGGGGACAGGTACAGCCCTTGCACCATGCCGCAAACCTTTGCTTTACCATTCTGTCTTCAAGGGAGTGAAAGGTTATCACGCAGAGCCTGCCGCCTGTTTTAAGCAGTCCGAACGCCTCGTCAAGGGCTTTGTCAAGGTGGGAAAGCTCGCCGTTTACGGCTATCCGCAGTGCCTGAAAGGTTTTCTTGCAGGGGTTTTTCTCCCGCCTGAACTTTGCGGGGACTGCCGCTTTTACCAGCTCCGCCAGCTCCAGTGTAGTCTCTATGGGCTTTTGCTCCCTTTGACGGACTATGCTTTCGGCAATTCTCGGAGCGAACTTTTCCTCGCCGTACTCATAGAGTATCCGCACCAGCTCTTCCTTTGAGCTGCCGTTGACTATATCCTTTGCGCTTATGCCCTCTTTTGACATTCTCATGTCAAGGTCGCCGTCGTTGTGGTAGCTGAAACCCCTTTCGGCACTGTCAAGCTGATAGGAGGAAACTCCCAGGTCAAGGAGAATGCCGCTGACCTTGTCAACTCCCTCTTCCCTTGCAATATCGCCCATACAGTCGAAATTGCCCATAACCACCTTTGCGGGAAGACCTTTGAGCCGCTCGCCCGCTGCCTTTACAGCGTCCGGGTCACGGTCTATGCCGATAAGCCTGCCGCCTTTAAGCCGCTTTGCTATCTCATATGAATGACCGCCGCCCCCGCAGGTGCCGTCTATATAAACGCCCTCCGGCTCAACAGCAAGCCCTTCTATGCACTCGCCAAGCATCACGGAAATATGCTCAAACTCCATTTGAGACCCCTCCGATTCAGAAAGCCAACTCGTCGAGAGCTTCCGTAAGCTCATCATCGCTGAACTTGGCGTTGACCTCCTCGTATCTCTCGCTGTCCCAAATCTCGGCGTGATTGAGGTTGCCGATAACGGTCACGTCGTGGGAAAGCCCCGCATGTTCCCGCAGATTCTGGGGGATAAGTATTCTCCCCTGCTTGTCCGCTTCGGGAATGAACGCATTGGAGGAAAACTTTCTTATGGCCTGCCTTGCCTTAACGCCCGAAAGGCTCGCCAATTTCTCGGTGAATTTCTCCCATTCGTCTGCGGAATATGCCACCAGACACCCTTCAAGGCTGATAGTTATTACAAACCCCGGTCCTAAAAGCTCGCGGAGCTTCGTGGGGAAGGACATTCTGCCCTTAGGATCCATTACGTGATTATACGTACCCATCAAAGGCGTACTCATAACTATCAGCTCCCTTCTTTAGAGTTTGTTCCCGGACTTGCCTGCACCGACCGCATTGAGAGGTTAGAGGTAAGAGGTTAGATTAACTTTGCCCGCACTAAGAGGCAAGAAGCAAGAAGCAAGAAGCAAGAATTACAGCTGACGTTCACTTGTTTGATATTGCCCTTGCGCCGACTGCCGTGGGTTTTCTGCCTTTGCTTTTCAACAGCGTTTTCAACAGCCTGTTGAAAATTTACCACTTTTCACCACCGAATGGGGTATTTTTACCACTCTGTTATAATTATACCTCATTTGTAACCAAATTGCAACCTTTTCGGAGAAACAAACGGGAAAATTAATTCAGAAATTTTCGGGCAATTCTTGTGCAGATTGCACAAAAAATATTATCAAAATGTATAAATCGTTCAAAATTTGCTGGCTGTATATTATTTTGGTAAAATTTGGAATAAAAAAATCGGTGGTGAAAAGTGGTAAACCGGACCTAAAAAAATTTCAAAAGGGTAAAAACCTTTTACCGTTTTGTAACCGATTGTAACTTCTTGTTACCGAATTTTAACTTTTCGGATAAGGTACGTCTTTGCCGCCGCCCTCTTTATAATATAGTATCATAAAATTTCCGGTGTGTCAAATTTTTTTGAAAAATTGACAATGAGCAAAACCGTTAAACGCCCGGCGGTCCGGAGGTTATCACGCTGCCCAAAGCCCCTCATAAGGGGGCTTTTTTGCGCAGTCTTTTATTTGGATTGCATAAACATTCGCTCCAACAGCACAGCGCATTTATTTTAACAAGTGTTCCACGTGGAACATTTTTTCAACGCAATGTAAACCTTATTCACAATTTGCAAATATGCCCAAATTTGCCGGGTTTTCCCGATTTCAAGCTATTTGTTGACGAAATAAGTCGCTTGACAATCGGGAAAAAATGTAGTATAATGTACTAAAATAGGATATTTATTCCCCGACATATCTTTCGGGCGGGGACAAGCTGTATAGGGAGACGTTACGGGCAAATCTGCGGTCTCCTGCGATATGCGATATTAAAAAGGAGTTTGGTTCGGTATGTCAAGGAGAAAATTTAAGAAAGGATTTTTAAGCGTAACACTGGCGGGAGTTATGGGACTTTCGTTGCTGTCGGCGTGTTCGGAAAAGTCTCCGGTGGAAAATACGGGAGATGTTCGGGGGGGAGATGTTGCGGGGGAAGGCGCAAGTGCGGCGGAGTCTTCCGCACTGACATGGATGAGATGGGGAGGCTATGATGATTTCTGGGCGTTGTTAGCGGAAAAGTACCCGGACATTGAAGTGGAGCAGGTGGGCTACGGCGGTGCTAACTACACAGGCTACAGCTGGACGCAGATGGGTGCGGACGACATCACCGACCTGTTCTCCACTTCCCAGATACTTGACAGGGAGCTTACAAAGGAGCGTTTGCTTGACCTGTCGGGGTATGACTTTTTAAGCGAAATTTCCACCTCCGTTCTCGATCAGGTCTCCATAGACGGGGGTGTGTATCTGTTGCCTGTGAGCAATTCCATGTTCGGCATTTACTATAACAAGACGTTAATGGAAGAGATGGGCTGGGAAGTACCGCAGAATTTTGCGGAGCTGGAGAGCCTTTGCGAGGAGATTAAGGCGGCGGGGCTTACGCCGGGATATTTGGGCACGCAGCTTACGGGCAACGCCTTTTCGGCTGTATTCAACCTTGCCAAGACCGACTGGCTCACCACCGCCGAGGGCACTGCCTGGGAAAAGGATTTCCTGGCGGGAGATGCGGCGGCTGCGGGGAAATGGGAAAAGACCGTTGACTATATGCAGAAGTATATTGACATGGGTATGTTTTCCGTTGACCCGGATGACAGAGCCAATGCTGAGCTGATAGAAGATTATCTGGAAGGGCGCAAGACGGTGTTCTTTACGGTGTCCGCAGTTCTCACCGAGACCACTCTCAAAAACGGGGACGAGCTGGGAATGATGCCCTACATAGGCGAAGACGGCAGC
>JAMOZU010000159.1 GCA_023667745.1 Ruminococcus sp. | reverse complement strand
GGAGGAGTGGCTGATGACGGTAAAAATGAACCGTAAGATTTCCACTTACAATAAATACAGAAATCTGTACGCCAATTACATTTCGCCTGTTATGGGCGGCATTCCCGTGAAAAGCATCAATGGGGAAACGGTCGGGAAACTCGTTCGGGCAAATGAGCGGCTGTCGGCGAAAACCAATAACGACATCTTTTTGGTAGTACGTATGATCTTAAAATATGCGGCTGACAACGGCTGTACATCGGAGGTTAATTTTAAAAATATCGGAATGAGGCAGGAAAGAAAGGAGGTCAGAATACTTTCACCGGAGGAACAGCGGAAATTTATACGGTATCTGTTGGACTCGCCTGACCTTAGAAAAATCGGGATATTTCTTACCCTCTGCACAGGCGTGCGGGTAGGCGAGCTTTGCGCATTAAAGCGTGAGGACATTTCCTTTGCCGACGGTATTTTAAACGTTAATAAGACAATGCAGAGAGTTCAGGCAGACGGTGAATCCGCTAAAACAAAAATCATAATCGACCGGCCGAAAAGCCAATGTTCAAAAAGGGTGATACCGCTGCCGGGGTTTGCGATGGGGGTTCTTTCGGAGCATTATGAACACCTTGCCCCGGACTGTTATTTGCTTACGGGAGACAGCGAAAAGTTCATCGAGCCGAGGAATATGGAGTATTATTTTAAAAATTGCGTGAATAAATGCGGGATAACGCCTGTGAATTTTCACGCTTTGCGGCACACTTTCGCCACACGGTGCATTGAAGCGGGCTTTGATGTAAAGACCCTCAGCGAGATACTGGGTCACGCAAATGTAAACATCACCCTTAACCGCTATGTTCACTCGTCGCTGGAGCTCAAACGCATAAATATGGAAAAATTGGAGGCGGTATTTTAAATTTATCCGCCGTCGGAAAATATGGTACAGCAAGAGATATTTCCCGATTTTACGGCGCAGACAAGTTATTTCGCAGATGATAATACTCTACGAAAAAAATGTTAACGGTTTGTTTTGCAGTTATTTCGTCTGCGCAATAAAAAATAAGGAATGAAAAGCTATGAAAATAAAGATCGCAATTGCAGATACAGACGAGGTTTACGCCAAGAGGCTCTTTGAGGCTCTCGGACGGCAGGATAATCTTTTCCTGTCGGTTTTTACCGATAAGGAAAGGTTCGAGAAGGAGATAGCCTCCGCCAGGTATGACATTATCCTTTTTGATTATTCTATGTATTCCGGGGACAGTTTATTCAAAGGAGCAAGGCTGGCTGTTGCCCTTTATGACGAGGATAACGAGCCTGCGGGCGGCATTCCCGAAAAGTACCGCACGGTGAAAAAGTATCAGCGGGGCAGCAGCATTTACAGAGAAGTTATAGGGATATATTCGGAGTATGTTTCGGATTCGGCTTTCCTTGGGCGTTCAAAGGACAGCTGCCTTGTCATATGCGTTTATTCGCCTGTGGGCGGGGCGGGGAAAACTTCCGCTGCGCTGGCTGTTGCCAATTCCCTTGCCAACAAGGGCAGGAATGTGATGTATCTCAATTTCGAGCCGTTCGCCTCCTACGGCACATATTTGGAGCTGAAGGGCGGCAAGGGTATGGGTGAGCTGTTTGCGGCTCTTGAGGGGAGCGGCAGTTTTGAGCTTAAACTGGACAGCCTGAAAAAAACCACTCCTCAGGGGATAATGTATTTCGAGAAATTTGAAAATCTTCTGGATATTTACGAGGTCACCGGTGAAGACGCAGAAAAATTATTGCGAATGATAGGCAAAACTGCGGCGGCAGACTATATAATAGCTGACACAGGCAGCGACTTTAACGCTCTCAACCGCAGTATAATGGACGCGGCGGACAAGATACTTTTAGTGGAAAGGCCGGGAGCTTCGGCAGAGGAAAAGCTCCGCAGTTTTGCGGAACACCGCACGGTGCGGCGGGAATATGCGGACAAGCTGTATTCGGTAATGAATTTCTGCGGCGGCAAGGGGGAGAAAAGTCCATCCGGGTGCGAGGTGATAGGGCATATCCCGGAAAAGAAAGCCTCTGCGGAGGAAATAGTTTCCATGATAAGCCGTTTTTCGTATATCGACATTGATATGCTTATTTCATAAAAAGGCGGATTTTAATACAGTATGAAAGGGCGGTTTGTTAGATGATAGACGCTAACCTGTTCAAAACCATTACGGTGGATATTAAAAATAAAATTCAGGAGCTGCCCAATCTTACGCTTTTAAGCGATGATGAGCTTTATGACGCCATTGATTCGCATATGGAGCGGAAGCTGGAGGAAATGCTTTTGTCGGACGACAGCGGGGCGGAGCTGCTGGGGTCGGTGACTTTTAAGGACAAGAACAGCATAAAGAACAGCGTGTTCGAGTCCATAAGAGGTCTGGACGTTCTGGGGACCATTATCGAGGACAAGTCCATTACGGAGGTCATGATAAACGGCTACGACAATATTTTCGTCGAGCAGGAGGGCAGGGTGAAAAAGCTCAATGAACAGTTTGAAAGCACGGAAGTGCTGACGGACATCATTATAAAGTTCGTGCGAATGGCGGGCAGGAGCGTTGACGAGAGCAACCCTATCGTTGACACCCGCCTGGCTGACGGTTCACGTGTAAACGTGGTGCTGCCGCCTGTGGCTCTCAACGGTCCTATAGTTACAATAAGGCGTTTCCCCAAAGAGGCTATGACAATACAGAAGCTGCTGGATTACGGCTCGCTTACGCCGGAGGCTGCGGATTTTCTGGAAAAGCTGGTAAGGGCGAAGTACAACATATTCGTATGCGGCGGTACGGGCTGCGGCAAGACCACGTTCCTTAATGCCCTTTCCAATTTTATCCCGCCTCACGAGAGGGTAATAACCATTGAGGACAGTGCGGAGCTTCAGATAAAGAATATCCCCAACCTTGTCCGCCTGGAGACGAAAAACGCCAACTCCGCAGGAAAGGGCGGCATTACCATAAGAGACCTTATAAAGTCGTCTTTAAGAATGCGCCCGGAGAGGATAGTTGTGGGGGAAGTAAGAGGCGGCGAGGCTTTGGATATGCTGCAGGCTATGAATACGGGGCATGACGGTTCGCTTTCCACGGGGCATGCCAACACTTCCCACGATATGATAAGCAGGCTTGAAACAATGGTGTTAAGCGGTTCGCCGGGTCTGCCGCTGCCTGCAATAAGGCAGCAGATAGCCTCGGCTGTGGATATAATAGTTCATCTGTCGAGGTTGAGGGATTTTTCCAGAAAGACCATGGAAATATCCGAGGTCGACGGATTCGATGAGAAGGGAGATATAAAGCTCAATCCCATATACAAGTTTGAGGAGACGGAAGGCACGAGCGTAAAAAAAGTAGTGGGGCGGCTGAAACGGACGGAAAATCCTATGATACATACGGAAAAATTCATCAATGCGGGAATTTACGATTTCCTTGAAAATAAGGCGGGAGTGAGAATATAATGCCCAAAAAGCAAACCAACGAAGCGGAGCTTGTGAATTACAAGAAGTGCGCCATGTCCAAAGCCGCTCATATGGGAATGTATATAGTATTTGCGGCGGCAGGGACAGCTGTGCTGAACGTATTCTACAAAAATATGATACTGTCGCTGATAATTGCGCTGTTTATAGCTCCCACATTCGAGCGGGAGTTTGCCAAGAGCCGTGTCAAAAAAAGGAAAAAGCTGCTGCGCACCCAGTTCTGCGATATGCTGGAGGCAATGAGCGTTGCTTCCCGTGCGGGAAACAACGAGCTTAAAGCGTTGGAGTCGGCTTACAGCGACCTTAAAATGACCTACAATGAAAATGCGGACATCATCAGGGAGATGAAAGGGATAATAGACCGCAACAGAAACGGCATTCCCCTGCGTGTTCTTTTCAAGGATTTCGGCGAGAGGAGCGGCGTTGACGACATAAAAAGTTTCGGGGAAATTTACGAGATAATCGAGGGCAGGAGCGACAGGTTTGCGGACATCATAAAGCAGACCCAACAGATAATCTCCGACAAGATCGAGATTGAAGAGGAGATCGAGACCGTTCTTACAGCTCCCAAAAACGAAAACAAGATTATGCTTGTAATGCCCGTGCTGCTGGTGAGCCTTTTGGGCGGGGAAGACGGCGGTTTTCTGGCGTGGCTTTATGCGGAGGATACGAAAATTTTCGGAATGCTCATCATATCCGTCTGCGTGGGGATATTTATAGGGGCGTATCTGCTGGGGCAGAAAATGACGGATATAGATGTATGATACAAGAAGCAAGAGGCAGGAGGCAAGAGGCAAGAGGCGGGAATTTGCCGGGGGTATGCTTTCTGACATAGGAATCCGTAAAATTTAAACTGAATGGAAGTGTAAAAAATATGGCGGGGTTTATGGCATTGACGGCAACGGTGATTCTGGTCGTATGGATAGGGTTCGCTCTTTCGGTTACGAAGGAGGATATTGTGGAGATAACCATAGCAAAGAGGAAAAATGCGCTGGCTAAGGTAAAAAGCGTTTCCAAAGAGGAGAAAAAGAAGATATCCGAGCTTATAAAGGGCGGCGGCGATGAGGACAGCAAGGAAGCCGCCGGGATAAGGAAAAAATATGCCAAGAAGCTCAAAGAGGCTAAGAAAAGCCTTGAAAAGGCGGAGAAGGGCTTGCCGGATATTATAGATATAATGCCCGCATGCGGTTATGCGGCGTTAAGGCGTTTCGGGTTTGACCTTAACAACAGGCTTTTCAGGGAGCTTGTGCAGAATTTCACAAGAGTGGACGGGAAGGAAAATGCCGCTGTAAGGGCAAAGCATCTGGCGGCGTCAACGGTGTCTTACCTTATGATAGGGCTTATGATAGACGCTGCGCTTGTTTCCATAATGATAAGCACGGGAAACGACTCTGCGGGGACTCTGGGGCTGATAGTGCTGCTGCTGACGGTGGTGCTGTGTTATGTCCCATTGAGCAATCTGCGGCAGGAGTCCCAATACAGGGAAGATAGGATAGAGTCCAATTTTCCCAATGTTGTTTCCAAACTTGCCATGCTGATAAATTCGGGCATGGAAGTGGCAAAGGCGTGGGAAGTTACCGCATATTCGGCGGACGACGTTCTCTACGAGGAAATGCAGACGGCTGTGGAGCTGCAGAACAACGGAGTAAGCCCGGTAAGCGCTTACACTCAATTTATGAACAACTGCAATAACAAATACACATCTAAGCTGGCAACATCGATAATGCAGAATCTTTCCAAAGGCAACGAAGAGATAGGCATGCTTTTTATGCAGATGTCCTCGGAAAGCTGGCAGGAGAGAAAGCACAACTCCAAACGGCTTGGGGAAAAGGCGCAAAGCGGGCTGCTGATTCCGACGATCATGATTTTCGGAGGATTGATGGTGCTTATAGTAGTGCCGATATTCGCAAGCATGGGCGGGGCAATATGAGGGAAAGGAGGAAAATAATATGTCAAATTTAAATATGCTGACGACCCTTGCTTATGTAAAGGGTTCAATGGCAGTTGACAGCGTAAAGAACAAACTCGTTTCTTTTAATAATGACGAAAGAGGCGTTGAAGGATTTGTGGTTGCGCTTATTCTTGTGGCGATAGCTGCTGTTCTTGCCCTTGTATTTAAGGACAATATTAAGGACTTTATGGATCAAGTTACCGGTAAAATAAATGAAACGTTGGATGCCCCAAAAACGACGACTACAACATAATTGATATTTAACTGACTTTGTAAGGGTATGCGGCTGCACATATTGCAGTTGTTTAAGTGCAGCCGCATATTCTTTTTTCAAGAAATACATACAAAAGGAAAGGTGTAATTATGGATTTCAAAAAAGACGAAAAGGGTTATCTGATGATAGAGGCGGCTA
>JAMOZU010000158.1 GCA_023667745.1 Ruminococcus sp. | reverse complement strand
CTTATGCGGCACAGAAATAAACGTAATGCGGCAGGCGGAAAAGGAAGCGGCGAAAAATCAGGGCGCAAATATCATCAAATGCGAGGCAAGCGGGGATTACTTTGTATGGAAGCACCCTATCGAGGATTTCGGCAAAGGCTCTCAGCTTATAGTCCATGAAAGCCAGGAAGCGATTTTTTACATGGACGGCAAAGCCCCGGAGGCGTTCGGTGCGGGGCGGTATTCCCTTGATTCGGAAAACCTTTGCCACAGCAGGGTCTATTTTGTAAATATGACCGCACGAATGGGCATAAAATGGGGAACTGACAGCAAGGTAAGGCTCTTTGACCCTGCCTCCGGGCTGCATATCGAGATAGGCGCATGCGGCAGCTTCAACATCTGCGTTTGCGATTCAAAAACTCTCCTGCGGCGTATATCCGGCATGAGCGGCGAACTCACCGGGACGGATATTTACGGCGGCATGAACGAAATGACAGGCAGATTCAAGGCACTTGTCATCAACAGGGTAAAATCAAATCTTGCAAGAGCAGTAAAGGAAGAAAACATAAATATTCTGGAGATAGACAGCTTTCTTGACATTCTTTCGGAAAAGGTCAAGGAAATGATAAACGAAAATCTTGCGGAATACGGTCTGAACTGTCCTGAATTTTTTATAACCTCTATTGTCACTCCCGATGACGACCCGAATTATAAACGGCTCAAACAGCAGTTTGCGGACAAGACCCTGCGTGTTCGTGAGGAAAAAATACGCACAGCCGAGGCGGAGGCTGCCCGGGAGCGGCGTTTGCTTGAGGCGCAGACCGAGGCACAGCTGAAAATGGTAAGCGCACAGGGGGACGCAGAGGCTATGAAACTAAAGGCAATGGCAGAAGCGGAGGCGTACAAGGCGCAGGCGTTTGCCGAGGCGGAAGAGATGAAGGCAAAGGGCTATACATATCAGCAGGAGACCGCTCGCCAAATAGGACTGGAGGCAATGCAAAACGGCATTGCAAGCGGCTCGGCAAGCGCACTGGGGGACATTGCAGGCATGGGAGCTGCCATAAAGGCGATGGGCGGCATAATGAACCTTACCGGAAAAACTCTTGAACCTCTTATAAACAGCTCTGAAAAAATAGGCAGCGCAGTAAATAATATATCCGACACGTGGGACTGCTCCTGCGGAGAGAAAAATATTACAAGCAGATTCTGCCCCTCCTGCGGCGGCAAACGCCCCGAACCGAAAAATGACGGCTCATGGAAATGTGAATGCGGCACGGAAAACATCACAAGCAAATTTTGCCCCAATTGCGGAGCAAAACGCCCCGAACCTCCCGAGGTGTGGGACTGCCCCTGCGGCTGCATGGGGATAACAAGCAAATTCTGCCCGGACTGCGGCTCGCCGAGGCCTGTCCCGCCCGCCCAATGGATATGCTCAAAATGCGGGCAGACGGAAATTACAAGTAACTTCTGTCCGGGCTGCGGCTCGCCTAAGCCCGTACTGCGGAGTTTATAGAGTGTAAAACAGCGAACCGCTGCGGTAATGTGATACCGGGGCGGTTTTTTTTATGTAAACTCATCTTAACATTTTTCCCCTAAAATGCCGATATAAATTGCTTGCGGTCTTCAACAGCATTTGGTATAATAAATATGAAAAGTGTGAAATATCACACATTGCATATTTACGGAGGTATGATATTATGACGCCGTACAAATTCACAGAGGACGAAGAAAACGGACGCTACATTTTCGGCACTGCCGCAGTGGGAGAACGGGGGCAGATAGTCATTCCCGTAAAAGCCCGCAGGCTTTTTGAGATAAACCCCGGCGACAGGCTCATTGTTGTGGGGGACAAAAGCCATGGCATCGCACTTATAAAAGCAGACGACATTCTGAATATGCCTATAATAAATCGGAATGAACAATAATACAAATCCCATAATTCTAACGGGGATCAGTATAAGAAAGGAACATCTTCCATGAACATTCTTGAAGTAAAAGACCTTTGCAAAAAATACCCCTCGTTCACCCTCGGCAGCGTTTCATTTGACGTGTCCCAAGGCTCTGTTACCGGATTTATCGGCAGGAACGGCGCAGGAAAGTCGACAACCTTAAAATCTATCCTCGGACTTGTTCACCCGGACAGCGGGGAGGTAAATTTTTTCGGGAAAAATTTCCGCGAAAACGAAAAGGAGATAAAGCGGGAAATAGGGTATGTTTCCGGCGGTTCGTTTTTCTATCCCAACAAGCCGCTGAAAGCTGTCACCGCCGTAACAAAGCGGTTTTACGAAAACTGGGACGATGAGCTTTTCAAAAGCTACACCGAGAAATTTTCCCTTGACGTCAACAAGACCCATTCCCGGCTTTCGGAGGGCATGAAAATAAAATACGCTCTTGCCCTTGCACTTTCCCACCATGCAAAGCTGCTTATCCTCGACGAACCCACAAGCGGACTTGACCCCATTTCGCGGGACGAGCTGCTGGATATTTTCAACGAGCTTGCCAAAGAGGGAACGACGATATTTTTCTCCACCCACATAACCTCCGACCTGGAAAAATCCGCCGACAGCATTATCTACATACGGCAGGGCAAAATAGCCGCCCAGGATACCCTCAAAGGCTTTACCGAACGCTACAAAGCGGCAGCTCTCACCGACAGCGAATTTGATGCCGCCGACAAATCTCTTCTCATAGGCTGCAAGCCCGCCAAAACAGGATATACCGCCGTTGTCCTTTCCGAAAACGCCGGCAGGATAAAGGGCGAAATTACCGCCGCCGACCTGGAAACTGTCATGGTACATCTTGAAAAGGAAAAACCATAAATCATATGAAAGGAAGCCGCCATGAAAAATCTTATCTTCAAGGAATTTAAGCTCGCCCTCCACCCCACTTCAATAATTTTCCTAACCTTTGCAGCTATGCTCTTTATCCCCTCTTATCCCTATTACACAGCCTTTTTCTATACCACCCTCGCTCTGTTTTTCACCTGCCTTACCGGGCGGGAAAATCACGATATTTACTACACCTGTCTGCTGCCCGTCAGCAAGGGAGACGCTGTAAGATCAAGGATACTTTATGCCGTTATCTTTCAGCTGGCGCAGGTACTGCTGTGCGTGCCGGTCATACTTGTAAAGCTGAACCTGAATATTCCCGAAAATACCGTGGGAATGGAGGCGAATGCCGCTTTGTTGGGGCTGTCCCTTATAATGCTGGGGATATTCAACTTCACCTTCTTCACAGCCTTTTACAAGAACGTCCTGCTGATAGGCAAGCCCTTTCTCATTTCGGGTGCGGTGACGTTTGCGTATATTTTCATTGCCGAATCCCTTTGTCATGCACTGCCCTTTTTCCGTGACGTTCTCGATAACACCGACAGGGCTTTTCTGCCCCAACGTCTTCTTGTTCTTGCCGCAGGGGTCATAATTTACGCTGTTCTCACCCTTGCCGCCTGCAAAAAATCGGTGAAGCTGTTTGAGGAACAGGATCTGTAAATGAAATTTCAAAAAAATGAATATTTCCAAAATATCCCGCACTGTTTTATGTGCGGGAATTTTGGGCAAGGCTGATAAAGAGAGATATGATGCTTTGTAACATTGTCCTGCCGTAAAATTGCACAAGGAACAGTCATTTATTTTTTTCCGAAATTTCTTGCCTCTGTTTGTGACAAATTAACTCTTTGCGGTGTTTTATATACAGGACGTCCGGAAAGGAGGTCATAAACATGACCGACAGCGAGCTTGAACAAGCTCTTGAAATTCACCGCTCCGCTGTCTACCGCCTTGCCGTAAGCTACACGGGCAATGCCGCAGACAGCGAGGACATAACGGAGGAAGCCTTTATAAAGCTCTATCTTCGACATAAACCCCTTGACAGCGAGCAAAGCACACGAGCGTGGCTTATCCGTGTTACCGCAAATCTGTGCAAGAATCACCTGCGCCGTCTGCGCCGCCGTCCCACAGCGCAGATGCCCGAAGATGTCCCCGATAACAGCGGCATTTCCCAGGAGGAACGGCAGGAACTCAAAGCGGCTCTGGAAAGCCTTAAGCCCGATTATCGGGCGGTGATACTGCTGTATTATTACGAAGGGCTTTCCGTCTCGCAGACAGCCGCCGCCTTAGGACTTACGGTGACCGCCGTCACTACCCGACTGCAAAGGGGAAGGCAAACGCTGAAAAAATTCTTAAACGAGGAACAGGACGGCTGATGGCCCCATGTCAAAGGCTGTATCTCACCGTAAAAAGATGCAGGGAATTTTATGCTCCGAATACAGACAAGAAAGGAACTTATCTATGAACACTTACAAAAAATATTTCCGGGAAATGTCCCCGGAAAAGTCCGTATGCGCACAGGCGTTGTCCGTTAAGGCAAAAGCCCGCAGGGAAAAAAGCAGGCGGCTGAGAGTCCGGACAGCGGCGGCAGCGGCGTTTATGATATGCACCGTAACCGCAACCGCAGCAGCAGCCGACAGGGACATTTTCTCCATAGCCTCCCGTTGGCTGGGGCTGTCCCCCGCCGAAACAGTCCAAAACGCCGTAAACATCAGCCGAACAACCGTGAACACCGACACCTTTGAAAATATCGACTTGGTTCCCCGCAGCGTTTTTACCGACGGCAGCATGAATATCCTTTTTATCGACATCACCCGCACCGACGGCGGTGTTTTCGACTGCGCCCCCTATACCGAGACTTTTACCGACGGTACTCCTCATATGAACGTTAAAACAGGCGAACCGTATGTAATCACCCCCGTCTTCGATTTCAAGAACCTTAACGCTGTTGCTTTCTACTACAATGAGGACAGAAGCGATGTTGAAGAGCAGACCTTTGTCCCCTGCCGTATTTTTCTCACCGAGGACAGCGATCCCCTTGACAGCACTCTTACCCTTGCGCTTTTTCTGGACGGAACCGATATGCGCTATGACCGTGAGACCGTCCTTTCCCTTTATCTGGGGACGCTGTATTCAACAAAGCATACTTTAAGGCAAGACGAAAACAATACCCTTTGGCTGGAATCACGGGAGACCGAGCATATGGAAGGCATATGGCAGGGCAGCGTTTATTTCACCCCCGTACAGTGCGAAAGGCTCTATGCCGCTCCCGGCAGTGTTTCCGAGTTTACCGCCTATCCCCGTGATCTTGATGAAAACGGCAGAATGCCGGAAATAAAAGTTCCCTTCACCGTGGACGAGATAAGCGTTTCCCGCATGACAGCGTCGTTCAGGCTGCACGCCGCCCGCCCGGAGAAAATGCTTTTCCTGAACACTTTAGATATAGGCGAAATTTACCTTGACGACGGCAGCGTCATACCCGTAAACGCCGACTACACCCACCCTTTCACATGCAATGAAAGCGGCAATATCCCCGCCGTTGACGACAGCGAATACTGGACCTGCGATCTGTCGGTAATGCTGACCTCCCCCATTGACATAAATCGTGTCACCGCCGTAAGATTCGGCAGCGAAACATTCGGTTTTACCGAATAAAGCACAGCTTTCCCCCGCCTCATGCAGACTCATGGGGCGGGGGAAATATTGCCTTCACTTTAACGCACCCTTGGCGTATCTTACAATACAGCGAGACTGCTGCTGTTAAGCGTTTTTATATGATGTATCACCTTTTCGGCAATTTCATCGGAGGTAAAGCAATCGAGTATACATACGCCCCCCAGAACATTCAGGAATTTTGTTGCTTCATAGTAAATATCCCTGTTGGGTCTGTTTTCCAATATAAAGCCTTCCTTTTCCAGCTGCATAAGCGCACTGAATAATCCCACGGTAATTATCTTATTGTTGACAAAATTATTTGAGAATATGACGAGTGATTTTGTTGCAAAATCCGATACTAAATATTTTGTCAGTTCATACGGGTCGCTTCTTGTTTCATCATATGTAAGCCTGCCTATCCACCAG
>JAMOZU010000157.1 GCA_023667745.1 Ruminococcus sp. | reverse complement strand
TGTGCATACCCGCCGATGCCGCACAAAACCGAATAGAAGCGGCAAAAGTTATTGCGGAGATGTTTGCGGCTGTTTCCGAAGAAGCATTTTACGGAGGGCATAAGTATGAGGTCAATGAGCTGCTGTCCCGTATTTCCGCCGCAAGGGTCTGCCGCCCGGAAAATACCGCCGGGGATATTTTTGTTGAACGACTTAAAGCCGCCGTGGAAAAGTCTCCGGAAAGTCCTTTTGACCTTGATGAAATGGCGAAAGAAGCCCTTGTGAGCAAGTACCGATTTATCGGAAAATTCAAAGCGGCGGCGGGGCTTACCCCTCATCGGTTTATTGTGCAGAACCGTCTGCGGAAAGCAAGGCGGCTGATAGCGGCGGGCTGTTCCTTTACGGACACTGCCCTTTCCTGCGGATTTTTCGACCAGAGCCATTTTATAAGGGAGTTTAAGAATTTCACCGGGATAACGCCGGGGGATTACAAGAGGGCAAGGAGCATTGTCGGGGAAAGAGTGTAAAACATTATATCGTGCGGACAAAACCCGGCGGAAAAAGTCATGCAGACTTTCCCGTAATATGTTATCATAAATACAGCAAGGGAGGAATGCAAATGGACTGGATAAAGAGCCTGAAAAGTGCCATGGACTGCCTGGAGGAAAACCTTGAGGAAAACTTTGAGGAGGAAACATATCTTGAAAAGGCAGCCCGGAAAATGAACGTTTCGGCGTCTTACTTCGTGCGGATATTTACCATAGTCTGCGGGATAACTCCCGCCGAATATGTCCGCCGCCGCAGGCTGTCCCTTGCCGGCAGCGAGCTTGCGGCGGGGAGCATAAAGGTAACAGATGCTGCAGTGAAATACGGCTGGAATACTCCTGAAGGCTTTACGAGGGCGTTTGTGCGTTTCCATGGAGCAACGCCTGCGGAAGTGATAAAGGGCAGCGTTCCCGTCCGTTCCTATTCTCCCTTGCAGGTAACTATAAACGTGAAAGGCGGTACAAGTATGGAGTACAAAATTATCGAGCTTCCGGAGTTTAAGGTGCTTGAAAAGGCGGAGACCCACTCGGTGGTGAACAGCCAAAATCTCAACAGCATTCCCGATTTCTGGGACAGGGCGAAAAAGGACGGCACTATAGACGTTCTCATGAAAAACTTTGCCGAGGGGGAAAATGACATTTACGGCATTTGCTACGGCAACTCCTCCGACAAGGACAAGACCTTTGAATATGCCATTGCCTGCCGCTGCAAAGAGGGGTGTGAGCCGCCCGAAGGCTTCCGCATTCGCACGATACCCACGAGGACGTGGGCGGTGTTCGAGTGCGTTGGCGCAATGCCGGGGGCTATCCAACAGACGTGGCACAGGATAGTGACGGAGTTTTTCCCCTCTTCCGACCTTGCCCCCACTTACGAGATGGATATTGAGGTATATCCGGAGGGGGATATGCTGGCGGAGGGCTATGTCAGCAGGATAATGGTTCCCTGCAGGAGGCAAGAGGATTAAGAAGCAAGAGGCAAGAGAGTGTTGCCGATGGATTGCAAGTCTCCCGAATTTTTTTCGGGGGACTTTTTTGCGGTTATATTTTTTCGGAAATTTTTCCAAATATATTGCAATGAGGATAAAAATGTGATATAATTAAAATGTATGCAAATATTTTCCCAAAAAATAAGGGTCACGGGGAAACGTAAATAAAAAAATTTACGGAAATTACATATAAAATTTACCTTTGCGGTGAAACTTAAAGCGGGTGCAAATGAGGACGGCTGAAAGCGGCGGACGGTTTTGCGGGCAATTCATCTCTTGCCTCTTGCATCTTGTTTCTTGCTTCTTGCGGCGGACGATTTTGGCGGGCAATTCATCTCCTGCCTCTTGCCTCTTGCTTCTTGCCTCCCGCATTCCGTTTAATGTTCGTTTAGGTAAAGCAGGTGATAGTACTGAGAATCCTGGGAATCGACCCCGGCTATGCCATAGTGGGCTACGGCGTACTTGAATATGACGGCTACGCTTTCAAGACGGTAGCCTGTGGGGCTGTCACCACAAATGCGGGGACGGATTTTACTCTGCGGCTGCTGGATATTTACAATGACATCTCCACCGTCATAGACACCTACAAGCCGGAGGTCATGAGCATTGAAAAGCTCTTTTTCAACACCAATCAGAAGACGGGCATTGATGTTGCCCAGGCAAGGGGGGTTATAATCCTGTCCGCTGTCAGGCGGGGGCTGCCGGTGTTCGAGTACACGCCCTTGCAGGTGAAACAGGCGGTGGTGGGGTACGGTCTGGCGGAGAAAAAGCAGGTCATGGAGATGACGAAAAATATACTGGGGCTGTCGAAAGTCCCCAAGCCCGACGATACGGCGGACGCTCTTGCGCTTGCTATCTGTCACGGACACAGCAGAAGAGTGGGTTGAGTTTTTTATCCCGCCCTGCGGGCGGGATAAAAAACCTAACAGCAAATTTATACGAGTGGAGTTTTAAATTATGATCTACAGTTTAAGAGGCACGCTGACGGTGAAGGAGGCGGGGCTGGCGGTTATAGAATGCGGGGGCGTGGGATATGCCTGCCGCACTACATATAACACCCTTGCGGCTCTGGGAAATGAGGGCGGCGAGGAAACGCTGTATACATACATGCAGTTTACGCAAGAGGGGGTCTCCCTGTTCGGGTTTTACTCGAAGGCGGAGCTGAGGAGCTTTCAGATGCTTTTAAGCGTTACGGGAGTGGGGGCTAAGGCTGCGCTGTCAATTTTATCGGATATGGACCCCAATTCTTTTGCGCTGGCGGTGGCGACAAGCAATATAAAGCAGCTGACAAAGGCAAGGGGCGTGGGGCAGAAGATGGCGCAAAGGATAGTGTTGGAGCTAAAGGATAAAATTTCCAAGGAAAAGCTGGAGCCTGCGGGCTTTTCTCCTGCGGGGGCTGTTGGGGCTGCGGGAGTTGCCGCACTGCGGGGAGGAGCGGCGGCGGACGCTGTGGAGGCTCTTATGGTGCTTGGGTATACCGACGGCGAGGCGGAGGCGGCTGTGTCCGTGCTTGACCCGAACCTTACGGCGGAAGAGCTTATCAAGGGGGCTTTGAAAAGTCTGGGAAAGTTTAAATGAGCTGCTGTTCGGGTGTTTTCCCCGCCAAAATGGGCATACATGCCCTGGGAAAACACTGCAAGATAAAGGAGTTGATCTTATATGCTTGTTTATCCCAATTACAAAAAATCCGTCATAAACGTTATTGCCTCGATAAGGAAGTTTTACCGCATAGGCACGAACGTTCCCACGCTGCCGGAGCTTGACAAGGTTTTAAGGCGTATGTACAAAAACGTGGTGCTGATAATTTTGGGCGGGGCGGGAGAAAATATGCTCAAGGACTGCCTTTTGCCCGGGGATACGGTAATGGAGAATATGTCGGGGTATGTAACGTCGGTGTGTCCCTGCTGCCCGGCGGCGGCGGAGGTCAGCTGCCTTACGGGGCTGTCTCCCTCTCAGCACGGCAGGCTGGGGCAGACTATGTTTTTCAAGGAGCTTTGCAGGACGGTGGAGCTGTCCTCAAACCTTGACCCGTATGCGGGTCAGCCGGTTGCCTTTGCCAATATTGCGGATTTCGTGATCCCTTACGAAAATATTTTCGGGGAGATAGCAGACTCGATAATAGGCGGCGTTCAGCCCTTTTCCATAGCCCCCAAGGGCGTTAAGATAGCCGAAAACAAAAGCTATCACAAAATAGCCGAGTCCCCCACACGAATGTTTGACCTTATCGACAAGATAGCGGACACCGACCAGAACACCTTTACATTTGTCCTGTGGGACGCTCCCGCAAAGGCGGCGGCAAAATACGGCTGCAAGAGCGATGAAGTGCGGCGGATAGTAAAGGACATTGCGGACACGGTGGGTGGGCTGTCGAGGACGCTTACCGACACGGTTTTTATTCTCACGTCAAGCTACGGCATGACGGATATAACGGAAGAGTATATGCTCAACTCCTATCCCGCTATAGGCGACTGCCTTGTAATGCCGCCCACTTTCGGGGTGAGGGCGGTGAACTTCTTTGTAAAATACGACAGGAGAAGCGATTTCGAGAGGCTGTTTACGGAGGAGTTTTCCGATGATTTCATTTTAATGTCCCGTTCGGAAATTTTACGAAAGGAGCTGCTGGGGACGGGCAGGCACACGGCTAAGGTGTATGATTTTCTGGGGGATTACACAGCCTTTGCCATAAGCGATAAGTCTTTGCGGTTCAGGGCTCTTAACGAAAAGCACCGCCCGGCGGACAAGGCGGCGTTCGGGGGATTTACCTCCGACGAGATGTGTATGCCGCTGTCGGTCATTGCCACAAAGCAGACATCAAAATGGAAGCGTCCCTTTATTGAGAATATTTCTCCCGCAAGCGGCGGGGCGGCGGCGGACGAGGAATAGGGGAACAGGTCTTGCGGCGTGCGCTGCCGGGCTTGTGAAAAAAATATCGGGGCAAGTACTGATTTGGGGCATTTACCCGCAGATGGCGGGAAATACCGCATAACATAAAGGTTTGCTGTATATGCAGATGTAAATGTAAATAAAACCGATTCAGTCAGTGTTTTCCCAAAATTAGGCGGTGAAAAATTTGCTTGAACAGAGCGATATTGAATTTGAGGAACGGATAGTTTCGAGAGAGGCAATAGAGTCGGACGTTGACGAGGTGGACTATTCCCTGCGCCCGAAGGCATTGAACGAATATATCGGGCAGGAAAAGGTGAAAGAAAATCTCGGCATATACATCAAGGCGGCTCTTAACAGGAACGAGAGCCTTGACCATGTTCTACTGTACGGCCCGCCGGGGCTTGGGAAGACCACTCTTGCGGCTATTATAGCCCATGAAATGGGAGTTAATATCCGCACCACAGCAGGCCCTGCCATTGAAAAGCCGGGCGACTTGGTGGCGATAATCACCAATCTAAACGAGGGGGACGTACTTTTCATTGACGAGATACACAGGCTGTCGAGGGCTATCGAGGAGGTTTTGTACCCCGCAATGGAGGACTTCAAGCTGGATATTATCATAGGAAAAGGCCCGTCGGCAAGGTCATTTTCCATGAATCTCAACAAGTTCACTCTTGTGGGAGCGACTACACGTGCGGGACAGCTGACAGCTCCTTTGCGGGACAGGTTCGGCATAATACAGCGGCTGGAACTGTACACTCCGGAGCAGCTTTGCGATATTATTCAGCGGTCGGCGGTGATACTGGGGATAGCCTGCGACAAAAGCGGGGCTATGGAAATTGCAGGGCGTTCCAGGGGAACGCCGAGAATAGCCAACCGCCTGCTGCGCCGTGCGAGAGACTTTGCGGAGGTCATGGGCGGGGGGAAGATAACCCGTGAGATAGCCTCTATCGCCCTTGACCGCATGGAGATAGACAAACTGGGACTGGACAGCCTTGACAAGCGTTTGCTTGAAATGCTTATAAAGGGCTACAACGGCGGCCCTGCGGGCTTGGAGACCCTTGCGGCGGCTATCGGGGAGGAGGCTGTCACGTTGGAGGACGTATGCGAGCCGTTTCTTATGCAGCTGGGGTTTCTGGCAAGAACCCCCCGGGGCAGGTGCGTTACGGCATTGGCTTACAAGCACTTGGGGTATGAGCCGCCGAGGTTGGAGGGGCAGACTTCGCTGTTCGGTTAACAGTTGGTTTGCCGATATCGCATACAAAAGTAAGCGACAGTTAATATTTTTTGGCGAGTGCGGAAGCGGTGATTTTGGGAGAGGGGGCGGGAGAAGCTCGGATAGATACGGGAAATAAAGAAGGTTTTTATTTTGGAGGATCGGTTATGAATATGGGAAGATGCCGAAAAGAGGCTTTCTCGGTGATCGGGAAAGAGGGTTCGACAGACGAGGGAGAGGGATTTATCGAGAGACTTTGGGAGAGAGCCAATGGGAATTTCGACCAGGTGGAGGGGCTTGCAAAAAAGGACGGCGAGGGGAATATTGTGGGTGTATGGGGAGCAATGTC
>JAMOZU010000156.1 GCA_023667745.1 Ruminococcus sp. | reverse complement strand
CAAGCTCGGAAGCGGCGGGTATCTCCTGCTTGTCGTCCTCAATATCGCACATTCTGATACTGAGAACGTCCTCCGCCATGTCGATAGCCGAGGCTATCGACACCCCCGAAGTGTAGCAGGAGGGCACATCGGGAAAATTTACCGAATATCCACAGTCCTCTTTTGTGAACACGGCAGGATATGCGTATTTTGCCATTTGAATAACCTCCGATATACGGTCGCAATGTACAAATATTATAACACGTAATATTACGTATGTCAAGAGCTTTTATTAATTACATCCGTCATAGAAAATTTCTCCGAAATAATTTCAAAACTCTTTGCTCCCCCTTTACAAACCCTCAAAAAAATGCTATAATAAATAAAAACACCCGAAAGGAGGAAGCGGAGTTGAATTGCGACCCGAAAAAGCTATCCCTTGAAAACGCCCGTTCGGCGGGGGGCGGGCTGGAGAACGGCTGTCTTTATCTCATGGTTTGCGGCGGCGTGTCCGTGAGGGAGAAAAAACTGCTTTTTGAAAAAATGACACTCCGCTTTGAGGAATGCCGTCCGCTGTCGGTCTCGCTTTGCACACGCCGTATCCTTAATTTCAAAACCAATTCCCCGAAAGAGCAAAAAGGGAGAAAGCTCTATAAAAGCGAAATTGACGGTTTCACTCAACGTCTGCTGAATGAGGAATGGGATTTTATGTCATTCTCGGTCTCGGAAAAATCCGGGGAACAGCGGGCTGAATTTGATATGGTCTTTGTATCGTCGGGAGAGATGTTCACGGTAAACATTTCCTGCAAAAATATCACCGCCGTCGGCAATGACGAGGGAACGGAACTTCCCCGGTCAAAAACGACCTTTTCGGAAAAATTATCCAAATTTTTCAAAGGAAAAAAATCCCCTGTATAAAATATTGCACAATTAAATTTTTAAAAAATGTGCATTATTACTATTGAAATATGCAAGTTATGCTGATATAATATAAGTAACCTTATTTAAATATAAACGTTTAAGGAAATTTCAGCCGTTCGGCTTTTCGGACAGCAGAATTTTTAAATTTCCGTCATAAGGGAATGTCCCCCGAAAACAAAGGTTAGGAGATAATATTATGCTTAACGCAATAGGTTCAAAGATAGATCTTTCCGTACCCGACAGCGAGTGCGGATATTACGAGCTGGTTTCCGACCTGCTGGAAAGCGAAGTCGTTCTGCAGATGCAGCAGTATATGCACCACGGGCATACTACCTGCTTTCAGCATTGTCTTAACGTTTCATATTACAACTATCTGTTGTGCAAGCTGCTGAGCCTTGACTGCCGTGCAGGCGCAAGGGCGGGGCTTTTGCACGATTTATTTTTATACGACTGGCACGATTACGTAAAAGTAAAGGGGCAGAGGGCTCACGGTTGGACTCATGCGGGGACGGCTCTGGCGAATGTCCGCAAGTATTTCGACATCACTCCCATGGAAGCGGATATTATCGAAAAGCATATGTTCCCCATGAATTTAGCCCTGCCCAAATATCGGGAGACGGTTGTAATAATATGCGTTGACAAAATATGCGGCGCATGGGAGGTTATGGATCACTGGTGCTATCTGATGAAGCTGCTTGCCGCATATCCCGCAAAGAAAATAAAAGAACGCCGTGCGGAAAAGAATGCGGAGAGGTTAGAGGAAAAGGCGGCATAAACAGGGTACATAAATAAAATTAAAGCAGGGAACATTAAAATTCCCTGCTTTTTTATTATAAATTATCAAAAATTATTGACTTTTTTTGTTTACCATGGTATAATAGGGATATAATCGGTATAAAATTTTTCCCGCCGAGGTGAATACAATGTCAAAACAAATTCATTTGCGTGTTGATGATTACATATATGACGCACTTTGCAATTATGCAAACGTCTCGGAACAATCAATTCAGGATAGTGTTTCTCTTGCCATTATCCAAATGCTGGATAAACATAATAGATGTAAAAATTCAAATTCTGCATTTACATTTATTGATTTATTTGCAGGAATAGGCGGTATGCGTATAGCCTTTGAACAAAACGGAGGACATTGCGTATATTCAAATGAATGGAACAAATATTGCCAGCAAACTTACTTTGCCAATTTCGGCGAACAACCGGACGGCGACATAACAAAAGTTGATGCAACCACTATACCGAATCACGATATTCTTGTTGCAGGTTTTCCTTGTCAGCCGTTTTCTATAGCAGGCGTATCAAAAAAGAACAGTTTGGGCAGAGCCACAGGTTTTGAAGATAAAACACAGGGAACATTGTTTTTTGATGTTTGCCGTATTCTTAAAATTAAACGTCCCAAAGCATTTATGCTTGAGAACGTCAAAAATTTATGCAGTCACGACAAAGGAAGGACTTTCAAAATTATTCTTGAATCACTTAATGAACTTGACTATGAAGTGTTTTACAATATAATAGATGGCCAGAATTATGTGCCTCAGCATCGCGAAAGAATAATTATTGTCGGATTTGACAGAAAGAGATATGGTTCAAACTATTCCTTTGACTTTACAATTAATCCTGTTAAACCTAAACCCACAATTCAAAGCATACTGGAATGTAATGTTGATAATAAATACACATTATCTGACAACTTATGGATATATTTGCAGAATTACGCCGCAAAACATAAAGCCGCAGGAAACGGTTTTGGCTACGGCATTGCTCCTGTTGACGGTATTTCAAGAACTTTAAGCGCAAGATATTATAAGGACGGTTCGGAAATACTTATTGAGCAGAAAAACCAAAATCCTCGTAAACTAACGCCAAGAGAATGTGCAAGGTTACAAGGCTTTCCCGATTCATTTAAAATTCCCGTATCGGATACGCAAGCATATAAACAATTCGGTAATTCTGTTGTTGTACCCCTGATTACAAATGTTGCTTGTCTGATTAAAGATAAACTCACAGAGCTTGAACACAATATTGTTACGGAAAGGAGTGCCGTTTAATGGAAAATATTGCAGCTGCGGCTATAAATTCGGTACTATCAGCAGATAAATCATTTTGTAAATTTTTGTCTGCTAATGACACCGGACTTACCGGAGGTCATCAAGCAGGGATATACATTTCAAAACCCGCCGTACCAATTCTTTTTGATAAACCCGGTACTAAGGATGAAAATAAAGACAGATGGGTAACTATATTATGGCATGACGGAAAGAAAACAGTATCACGCTTTATTTATTACGGAGTCGGCACTCGTAACGAATACCGCATAACAAATTTCGGACGGGGTTTTGAATATTTACAGCCTGAATATACAGGAGCATTGTTTGTTTTTACTGAATATGATACCGAAAACTATAACGGTTTTATACTTAATTCCGATGATGAAATAAATCAGTTTTTGGATACATTCAGTTTAAGTCCCGCCGACACCAATAAGATGATTAACAGTAACTTAATATTACCCGATAAACATGAAAAAATAGAATTTGACAACTTTATCAATACGCTTACAGCAGACTTTCCGTCATCCGAGGAAATGTCAAAAGCGGCAAGAGATATTCAAAACACTGTATATAACCATAACGACTATATTTTCAAAAACCCCGATAAAAAACTAATTGATTGGACGGAGACGGAATACAGGTTGTTTCGTGCGTTGGAATATGCACGTTACGGAAAGATAATTGAAAACGGATTTTCTTCCGTCGAGGAGTTTATTTCAACTGCCAACATTGTACTGAACAGGCGTAAAAGCCGTGCGGGGAAAAGTCTGGAACATCATTTGGCAGCAATATTTGAAGGCAATAATCTGCGGTTCAGTTCTCAAACTGTAACGGAAGGAAATAAAAAACCCGATTTTATTTTTCCGTCAGGTGCGGTCTACCATAATCCCGAATATCCGACATCAAAAATAATAACTCTTGCTGCCAAAACTACATGCAAAGATCGTTGGCGGCAAATCATCAATGAGGCAGACAGACTAAGGGGAAAGGATAAATTTTTATGCACTTTACAGCAAGGTATTTCGTCTTCTCAAATGGACGAGATGTCATCTGAAAAAGTGATATTGGTTGTCCCGAAACCTTATATATCATCATATCCGAAAGAAAAACAAAGTCAAATTTGGACGTTGGAAAAATTCATTTCATATGTTAAAGAAATTGAAAAACCAGATTAGAGGGTACAAGAACAAACAGATTAAAAATAGTGGAGTGACCGTTACAATGAATAATTCCGAAAAAGAACTTTACCTTATAAAATATCTTCTCTCGGAAAACCCGGAATTTTCAAATAACCCCCTTCCGGAAAGTCATAGGGAGCGGTTCGGGCTGTTCAGAAGTCTTGTGAATGTCCGTCCGCCGAAGGGTGTTTCCAAGGAGTTTGCGGCGGTGCAGGACGAATTTTTGCGGGAGGAAATTGCCGCTAAGTGCGTTACCGATATTGCAAAGCTGTCCCCCATAGAGCCTCGAATCTACCTGTGGCAGGGGGATATTACAACGCTGAAATGCGGAGCTGTAGTAAACGCCGCCAACTCCCAAATGCTGGGCTGCTTTCAGCCCTGCCACGGCTGTATAGACAACGCCATTCACACTTTTGCGGGAGTGCAGCTCCGTCTGAAATGCGCCGAAATAATGGAAAAACAAGGCTTCCCCGAACCGACCGGAAGGGCGAAAATAACCCCCGCATACAATTTGCCGTGCGAATATGTTATCCACACGGTTGGACCTATAGTAAAAGGCGGGCTTACAAAGGAGCATTGCCGCAGTCTGGAAAGCTGTTACAAAGCGTGTCTGGAGCTTGCGGAGGAAAACAATGTGAAGAGCGTGGCATTCTGCTGTATTTCAACGGGGGTGTTCGGATTCCCCCAAAGAGAGGCGGCGGAAATTGCCGTGAAAGTTGTAAGAGAGTTTACGGCAAGCCATGATATTGAGGTGATATTCAATGTTTTTAAACAAGAGGACTTTGAAATTTACCGGGAGATTCTCGGAAAGTGAAAACATCAGCCTCCTGAAAAGTGCGTTCGATTCCGCTGATTCGGTGGTTATCGGGGCGGGAGCGGGGCTTTCCTCTGCAGCGGGTTTTTCCTATTCGGGAAAAAGATTTCAAAAAAATTTCGGGGACTTTGCCGAAAAATACGGCTTTGACGATATGTACTCCGGGGGATTTTACCCCTTTGAGACCGCAGAGGAACATTGGGCATATTGGTCGAGGTATATTTACATAAACCGCTATAAAGATGCCGAAAACGGCTTATACCAAAAGTTACACGAACTTGTAAAAGACAAAGATTATTTCGTTATCACCACCAACGTGGATCACCAATTCCAAAAGGCGGGCTTTGACAAAAAGCGGCTTTTTTACACCCAAGGGGAACTACGGGCTTTTCCAATGCTCCGAACCTTGTCACAACGAGACCTACGACAATGAGGAAATTGTCGGGCGAATGTATACGGAGCAGGAAAATATGCGTATCCCGTCGGAGCTTGTTCCCAAGTGTCCCCGATGCGGGAGACCCATGACCATGAATCTGCGGGCGGACAATACATTCGTGCAGGACGAGGGCTGGTATAAAGCGGCGGAGAGATACGAAAATTTCCTGCGGGCAAGGAAAAATTCACATATGCTGTTTCTGGAGCTGGGGGTGGGGTACAACACGCCGGGAATTTAAAATATCCTTTCCGGAAAATGGCTGCAAATAATCCCAATTCCTTTTACGCCTGCATTAATCTGGGCGAGGTTATATGCCCGGAGGAAATTTCGGAAAGGGCAGTTTGCGTGAACGGGGATATAAAAGAGGTGGTTGAAGGTTTAATTTAGGGCATGACCAATCAAAGTTTCCGCTACGTCAGGGATGAGCATTTTCGCCTTTATACGAATTAGGCTTTGTACTTGGATAAGTTCCCTAAAATATTATGAAAAACGGAAATTTTGTAGACTTATACAGCCCAGATTCCGATATATCAAGAACAGCTAATTTCCCATATTATCATCTCCCTGT
>JAMOZU010000155.1 GCA_023667745.1 Ruminococcus sp. | reverse complement strand
TGTCTTTCCCCGCCTACGGCGGGGAAAGACAACAGCCTTATCGGAAAATTGATTTTACTGTCCCGAATAACTTTCCTCTTGACAATTTCCTTTTAAAGTGCTATGCTATTAATATAGGGAAATACCGATTTATACCTGTACGTCTGCAAACTTTTTTGCAGGATAAACCCGAAAGGAAGATTTTGCATGAAGCATTTTAATATATTAAAGTTCACAGGAGCTGCCGTCCTTGCCGCAGTCCTGTCCGCCTGTAACGCTCCCCAAAGGGAACAGCAGGAGACCGTCCCGCCTGTGACAGTCACCAAGCTTTCCGAAACCGAGGCGGAAACAACCACCACAATAGCCACTGCTGCCCCCGCCGTTACGACCACAGTCACAACCACCACAGTCCCCGAAACTGCAACGGCCATTACAACCACCGAGCTGCCCTTTGAGGATACCCCGCAAAACGCCTATGCCCGCCTGTCCGCTTCGTTTTTACAAGAGGACGGCAACGAGATAGCTCCCGACGATTATGCGGGGGTATATTCCTACGGCGGAACTCTTTTTGTTTGCACCACATCTTCAACGCCGGGGGAGTACTATACCTCGCTTTTAGGGGAGTACACCTGCGTGGAGTACAAGAAAATGAAGCATTCCCTTAACGAGCTTACAGCTATATGCCAACGGGCAAAAGAGGTGCTTGACCCGGATTTTGAAGTGGAAGAGGTCTATGTGGACGTTCCCAGCAACAAGGCGGCTGTTACCATAAAAAAGGGAGACTATGTTTCTGCCCGCACCTACCTTTTAAATACCCCCGACTTGGGCTTTACCGTTGATATGATTGAGGTAAGCATGGCGGAAACAGAGGAGTAGGTTTTTCTACGACAAAAACAGGGGAAAACCTAAATCAGCACGTTTCTAGCCTCTAGCCCTCTTACCTCTAGCCACTAGTAGCCCAAAATGCTACAGCAGACGCCGCCGCCACATTAAGGGAATCCACTCCCATTGACATGGGTATCTTTACGCAATAGTCGGCGTTTGCGATAGTCTCTTCCGCAAGTCCGTCCCCCTCTGTGCCGAATATCAGAGCAAGCCTGTCCGCATTTTTGAGCATTGGGTGGGAAATTGACACGCTGTCCTCCCGCAGTGCCATGGCGGCGGTTACAAAACCCATTTCCGAGATACGCTTTACGCCGCTATCCAGCCACTCGCCGGGGCTTTTGCAGATAATGGCATAGGGCATAAGCAGTACCGTCCCCATGCTGACCCGAACCGAACGCCTGTACAGCGGGTCGCAGCAGGAGGGGGTCAGCAGAATCCCCTCTATCCCCAACGCCGCCGCCGAACGGAATATAGCTCCTATGTTGGTGGAGTCGGTGATATTTTCCAGTACGGCGATACGCTTGGCATTTTTGCAGACCTCTTCCGCAGTTTTCGGCGGCGGGCGGCGCATGGCGCACATTATCCCCCTTGTAAGCTCAAACCCTGTCAGCCCCGACAGAACTTCACGGGAGGCGGTGTACAGCGGAATATCCCCGCAGCGGGCTATTATTTCCCTTGCGTTCCCCTCGATATGCTTTCGTTCCATTAACAGGGACAGAGGCTCGTACCCCGCATTCAAAGCCAGCGTTATTACCTTTTCGCTCTCCGCAATAAATATACCCTTTTGGGGTTCAAGGCGGTTTCGCAGTTGAGATTCCGTAAGCTTTCCGAAAACCTCCGTTCCCTCGGCGTTCAGGTCGGTTATTTCAATTATGGGCATATGTAAATTTTCCTTTATCAGCGTATCTTTAATTTTTTCTTGTCGTCATTTTTCCTGCCGATAAGATCGACGGTTACAATAACCGAGCTTAACACAGCAAACAACGCCAATATCAAAGCCAGCCCCTGCATCAAAAACACAACCACCCTTTTCATTTTATCACTCCTTTTCGCAAGCGACATTTTCCCCGCCGCAGGCGGGGAAATATCTTGAATACTGCCCGCCCGAATAAAACGCCTCTGCATTACATCGGACGGGAACATTTTTCTAACCTCTTATCTCTAACTTCTAACCTCTAAAAGGGTTCTCCGTTTTATACAACATACCCTTAGGCTGATTAAATCCGATACTCTTTACGCCCAGCAGCTTGAACACCTCGAAAACAGCCTTGCCGTTATGCCCGAATGTAACAGCCCCGTGATGAGGGAAACGCCCCTCTATAAGTACATGGCGGTAGAATCTGCCCATTTCGTTTACGGCAAAAATGCCTATGCCGCCGAAGGAGCGTGTTGCAACGGGGAGGATCTCGCCCTCTGCCGCATATGCTGTAAGTTCCGTATCAGCGTTGGACTGGAGACGGAAGAATGTAATGTCCGAGGGGATAAGGTCGCCCTCTAAAGTTCCTCTGGTAATGTCCGGCTCTTTGTCGGGTTCAAGCCCCCTGTGCATTATCAGCTGATACTTCATTTCACGGCTGCGGAGTTTCTTTGCCGCCGTGTTGCCGCAGTGGAATCCCATAAATACATCGGTGGGGGAGTAGGGGGTCTTTCCCTTTATCTCGCTTTCGTAAATATCGGCGGGAACGGTGTTGTTGATGTCAAGGAGGGTAACAGCGTCATCGGAAACGCACTGTCCTATGTACTCGCTGACAGCTCCCCATATATCAACCTCGCAGGCAACGGGAATGCCACGCCCTGTAAGCCTTGAATTGACATAGCAGGGAACAAAGCCGAACTGGGTCTGGAAAGAGGGCCAGCATTTGTTGGCGAATACCACGTATTCCCTCGAACCCTTGTGAGCATCCGCCCAATCCAGCAGGGTAAGCTCATATTGGGCAAGTTTCGGGAGAATGCCAGACATCTTGTTGCCATCGCCAAGCTCCTCTTCCATATCCTTGACTACCGCATCAATGCGGCTGTCCCCCTTATGCTCGTTAAAAGCCGCAAACAGGTCAAGCTCGGAATTTTCCTCTATCTCAACGCCAATATCGTAAAGCCTTGCAATGGGAGCATTGCAGGCAAGGAAGTCTTGGGGACGGGGACCGAAAGAGATTACCTTCAGCCGTGCAAGGCCCAGAACAGCCCTTGCTATGGGGATAAATTCTTCTATCATCTTTGTGACATCATTGGGCGTTCCCACGGGATATTCGGGGATATACGCCTTTACCCCTCGAAGTCCCATATTATAGGAAGCATTGAGCATGCCGCAGTATGCGTCCCCTCTGCCGCCGATAAGGTTATCCCCGGATTCCTCCGCAGCGGCCGCAAACATTACCGGCAGCTTTTCTCCGCAGCTTTGAGCAAACTTTTTGGCAAGCAGCGTCTCCGCCGTCTCCGGACCGAAATTCCCAAGATACACCACAAGGGCATTGACTCCGGCGGCTTTTATCTCCTCAAGGGCTTTGAGCATATCCCTTTCGCTTTCCACCACCGTGGGACATTCGTAAATATCCACATTCGCTTCCCGGCATGCTTTGACGACCTGCCGCCGCCGCCCCTCGGAAAGATTTGCGGGGAAACAGTCGCGGCTTACGGCGCATATCCCCAATTTTACCTCCGGCATATTTTCCATTCTGTTCATAGTTTTTTAACTCCTTTATATTTATTTTAAAAAAAGCTTTTTAAATTCCCCGACAGTAAGCCTTTCCTGTCTCCTGTTCCCGATTACCCCAAAACGGGCAAATGGTAAACCGCCGTCCCCTCGTCGTCCACCCAGTTCATCTCCTCGAAATACTCTTCCAAGGTTATTCCCTTGTCCTTAATGATCTTGGCATAGTAGACCCCCACGAACCGATAATGCCACGGCTCATAGGTTATTCCCGTGGACTCGTAGCCGTCTTCCGGATAACGCAGGATAAAGCCGTAATCCGCCGCATGATCCCGCAGCCAAGAGAAAGCCTCGGTGTTCTTGAAGCCGTCGTCGTCCATGCTGATGTACTCGTTTGACATAATATCGGCGGCAATGCCCGCATTATGCTCGCTGCACCCGGGGCTCTGCACTTCCCGCAAAGTGTCTATCCTCGCTTCTTCCTCGGTCATTCCAAGGCGATCCATTCTGTCCTGTATGCTGTTTTGTATATTCTGCTCCTGCTTGTCGAAACTGCGGTAGGAGGAGACCACTATCAGCTCAATGCCGTCTTTTTGGGCGTCGTCTATCATACGCTTCATATATTCGGCCATACGGCTGTCCATATAAAAGGAAGTCCAGCTTTCGTATACTTCCGACTTTTCAAAGCCGTCGGAATATTCCCTTGTGATGGGGTTTTTGTTGTTCACAAGGAACATAGCCCAAGTGTTGTCGGCGTCGTCCGGGTCGGGCTTGGGAGTTGCGGGAGCGGGAGGCTCGGTGACATCCTCGGTCATATCACCGGGGACAATGCCGTCCTCTCCGATCTCCGTTTGACCGGGGGAAACGGTTTCGGCAGACAGGAGATCATCCTCCCCGCCGTTTTCCTTTTGGGTAACAGTACCCGTGTTTTCCGATTTATCGGAAATGCCCTTGAGGTCGATGGGATTTTCAAATTGTATCTTAGACAATAAAAACACCGCCAAAAAAAGTATTACGGTCGCACCGGAGAAAAACTGCACGCCGTTGAGGCTCTTCTTTCTTCTTCTGCTCATTTTTATTTCCCTTTCCAAAATAGCTTATGCGATATTTTTTACTTTTGCGGACTTTTCCCGCATAACAGCCCGATAACCCGATAATGTTTACAAAAAATTTACAATTTAAATTTCCCCGATAAATAAGCTTTTGCGGATTTTTTATCGGTAAATTTCACTTGACAATTGCCCGGAAAAATTGTATTATTAAAATAGATAAAAAACAAAAGAAACGCAAAGGCAGATGATAGTTATGAAATGTCCATACTGCGGCTCGGACGACACCAAGGTCACCGACTCCCGCGTGACCGAGGGGAAAAAGCGGCGCAGACGCTGCTGCGGAAACTGCGGCAGGCGATTCACCACCTATGAAAGCGTTGAAATGCCGATCATTCTCGTGAACAAAAAGGATAATACCTATGAGCCTTTCAACAGGAACAAGCTGGTTCAGGGGCTTTCCTTTGCCGCCAAGAAACGCCCTGTGCCGGGGTCGGCCATAATCGAGATAGCCGATGGGATAGAAAATTACTGCATAAACAATATGCTTACGGAAATTTCCACACGGCAGATAAGCGATATGGTCTTGGAGAAGCTCAAAAAACTGGACGAGGTGGCGTATGTCCGTTTTGCCTCGGTGAACAAGGACTTCAACGATGTGGAGCGTTTTCTCGACATCATCTCCGACCTTAAAACACAGGACGATAAGGGCGATCCCGAAAAATCGGAAAAGTAATATATTCTATGCGGACAGTCGGCTTCGGGTCACATTATTTTGCGGCTCGGAGCCGTTTTTTTATTTTTCTTGGGTCTTGTTCAAAAGGTCGCCTTTAACAGCCTCCAGAATAGCCGCCTTATCATTGGGCAGCTCCTCGTCAATTACCATATCGAGGGCTTTTTCCAAAGTCGTGCCTATGTCCCTGCCGGAAATGCCCAAGGCTGTCAGGTCGCCGCCTTTTACGGCAAGGTCGGAGAGTGTGCAGCATTCGTCTGCCGCCTCTGCGGCTCTGCGCTTCATGGCATCGAGGGTGTTCACCCGCTCAAGGCAAAACTCCTGCTTTGCCCTGCTGTCCCCTTTCATGACCTCCGCCAGCTTGTTGAACATATCCATGCCCATGACCGAGATAAGGTGTTTTACCACCCTCTTGTCGTCCACGGGGGTTATGTAGTGGTACTTGATAAGCTCGCAGACGTTCTTTATCGTCTTGTTGTCAAACCTCAGCCGCTGCATTATCCGCCGGGCGGTCTCCGAACTTTTCCGCTCGTGATTGGGGAAATGCCCCTGCCCCTCGTCGTCGGGCTTAAAGCAGGAGGGCTTTTCTATATCGTGGAACAGGAGCGCCAGCCGCACTTCCTTGTCTTTTACGGAATTTTCCAGCGACCTTGCCGTATGCTCCCACACGTCGTAGGAATGATGGAA
>JAMOZU010000154.1 GCA_023667745.1 Ruminococcus sp. | reverse complement strand
GTCCGAAAAATCGCACAAAAGGAAGTTTTATGCTGAAATATAATTTGGTGAAAGCTGACATAAAGCGGAGAAAAACTTAAATCATCGGTTTCTTAAAATTCGGACGGCGGTTTTTAAACTTTATGTCGGGTTGCTTTGTGCAATAAATTTCGCAGCGCACATTTCTTTTTTTCTTTATCATCATTCGGGTGAACCAATGTAAAAATAATTTCACAAATACAGCCGAAAATTATCACTATTATAAAAATTAACAAAATATACTAAAAAAATTCAACATCAATGTGATATACTTTACTTATGTAAACTTACGAAAAATCCATCAAGGAAGGAAGTAACGATAAAATGGCAAAAAAAATCGTTCCCATAACGCTTCTGACGGGGTACTTGGGCGCAGGGAAGACTACACTTATAAACCATGTACTGAACAATCAGGAGGGCTACAAAGTTGCTGTAATAGTCAACGACATAGGAGAGGTGAATATCGATGCCCGCCTTATCGAGCAGGGCGGGGCTGTTACCCAGAAGGACGAGAACCTTGTCCCCCTGTCCAACGGGTGTATCTGCTGCACTCTCAAGGTGGATCTGATGAATCAGATAACCGAGCTTGTCAAATCGGGAAAATTCGACTATCTGCTTATCGAGGCAAGCGGGATATGCGAGCCTATGCCCATAGCCCAGTCCATAGCCGTCCTGGAGGGGAAGGCGAACAGGCGTTACCCTGCGATCTGCCGTCTTGACAATATCGCCACCGTGGTGGACGCACTGCGCATGGCAACCGAGTTCGGCTGCGGCGATAATCTCCTGAAAGAGGACATTGAGGAAGAGGACATTGAAAATCTCCTTATCCAGCAGATAGAATTTTGCTCCACCATTATACTCAACAAGGTCGACAAGGTAACTCCCGAACAGCTTGGAAGAGTGAAAGCCATGATAAAGACCCTCCAGCCCAAAGCCCGCATTATCGAGGCAACTTTCGGCAAGGTTGCCGTAGGAGACATTCTCGATACCAATTCTTATGACTTTGAGGAGGCCGCCACCTCCGCAGGCTGGGCAAAGGCTTATGAAGAGGGTACGGATGAAGATGATGAGCATGACGGACACGAGCATGAACATCACCATGAGCATGATGAAGACGAGCATGAACATCATCATGACCATGATGAAGACGAACACGAACATCACCATGAGCATGATGAGGACGAACACGAACATCATCACGAGCATGACGAACACGAACATGAACACGGTCACGGACATCATCACCATCATCACCACCATGACGAGGGCGAAGCGGAGGAATACGGCATAGGCACATTCGTTTACCGCCGCCGCCGTCCCTTCAACAAGGACAAGCTGCAGGAATGGGTGGGGAACTGGCCCCGTCAGGTGATACGCTGCAAGGGCATGGTATGGTTCTCGGACGATTGGGAGAATGCATTCATATTCGAGCAGGCGGGCGTTCAGATAACCGCCACGGGGTCGGGCAAGTGGTTTGCCGCCGCTCCGGAAAAGGAGCAAAAGAAGCTGATGGAGCAGTACCCGGACATTGCCGCCGACTGGGACGAAAAGTACGGCGACCGTGAGATAAAGTTGGTGTTCATCGGTCAAAAAATGGATAAGCAAGCCATTACCGAGGGCTTGGATAAATGCTTGGATAATTGACCGGAAGATGTAAGATAATGCCGGAGGCAGGAGCGGTAAACCGTCCCTGCCTCTTGCAAATTGTCGTATAGGTCATCGTTTCCCCGGGGCATATATGCCCATTGCGGCAGGGGAAAAGATTCTGTCAGTTTACTTATCAGCCCACGTCTGCGGAGTCCGAGCGGGGCTGTATCAGATTCGGGTAAACGCTCCTCATCTGTACCGGCTGCACCAGCTTAGACCCCGCATAGATAGGCACCTGAATGTTCCTCATGGTAAGGAATCCCCTTGCCCTCACGGTAATGGAGTAGCCGGAAAAAGGCGTGGTGGACTGGGCGGTCAGGGGCATTATCAGGGGGGCGGGCAGGGCTATGGTGGGGGTAAGTCCGTCGGCGTTGGTGTAGAGGAAGCGCATAAGCCCTATGCCGCCGTTGTTTACTATCTTTTTCACCGTCACGAAAGCCCCTTGAATGGGCATATCCCCTTGGTCGAAAACTTCCACCTGCAAAAAGCCCCAGCCGTTGTCCCCGGTAAGGTTTATCCAAGCGACAGAGGGGAAAAATCGGGCTGTGGAGGGTACTTCCCCCCGTGCGTCGGCGGCAAGGTCGGCGGGCAGGGCAAAATCGGGGTATATTTCCCCGGTGGATTCTCCGGTGTCGTTGGCGGAATAGTCAACGTCAAAGGGAAATGCGTTGATGATAAAGCTCCGCAGGGCTGTTTCGCCGTCGTCGGAGGAAGTTTCGGTATTCACAGCCGTACTGTCGGACATGGGGACTGCACCGCTGTTTAACGACCTGCCTTGAACTGCGGCATTTTCCGCTCCGCTGCCGCTGTTCACGCCGTACGCCGAAGACTCCGCCCCGCCGCTGTCAACACGAGGCTCTATGGGAGTCATGCCGCCGATAATGCTTTCGGCTGTCGGAAAACGGCATTGGCACTCCGCCGTCACGCTGCCGGACATATTTCCCTGCATATTTCCGCCGTGCATTCCGTGATGATGACCGCCGTAAAAGCTTGCCCCCGGAATACCCGGCACAGCAGTCCCGGAGCTGTTTCGGGCGTTTGCCTGAGCATAATCCTGCGCCTGTACAGCCATGCGGTTCGCTGCCGAAGGGCTTATTACCGAATTTTCCGTATTCCCGCTCATTCCCGCTCCCATTCCCATAATGCCGCTGCTCTGCTGTCCCTTAGCCGCTCCGCTTTGGCGGTAAAGTCTCATCATCTCGTCCTTGTATCGTTTTGTCATATTATTAAGGTCGTTGTTCACGCTGCATACCTCCGATCGAATGTTTGGAAAGTACTGAGTTACGGCTTTTCTCCCGCCTTTTGACCGGAGAAAAAAATCCCGCCCGCAAGGACTGATCAGTGTTTCCTTAGAAAATATATATTCGGAAATTTTGTCAAAAATGACCTGCCGCATTCAAGAAAACACCTCTCAATTCGTTTTGTATAATTTGAAAGCCTTACAAACCTTTATGCTGTGCGGTTTTTCTCCCGCCGTATGCGGGAGAAAAAACCGGATAGGCAAATTCTTAAAAAGCATTTTTCACACTGTCGCCTTTGAAAGATTAAAAATTTTAATCTTCGGGGGAAATTTTTTAATCAAATTTTAATCTGTTTTAAAGTACATTTTAATGTTTATATGATATAATAAATATAACGGAAAAAGAAATGTCGGTTTTCAAATTGAATTTTAATAATTTCTAAATTTTGCAAACCCTTATGTTGGGCGGTTTTTCTCCCGCCTTCGGCGGGAGAAAATCCAAATCGGAAATTTTATAATGCGGAAAGGAAAAGGGCTTATGAATGAATATGAAGCGGTAAGCGAACTTGTGAACAGGACGGGAACGAGTTACAATGAAGCGAAATACGCCTATGAAGCCTCCGGCGGCGATATGCTGTCGGCGGTAATAATGCTTGAAAGGGCGAAGCGTGCAAAAACGGAGACCGAAGCGGAAACCGTGACAGCGGTGCGGACGGACAAGGCGGCAGCTGTGAACGAGGCTGTGAAAAACGGGGCGGACAAGGCGGAGAGGACCTTGAGAAAAGCCTGCGGCAAGCGGATAAAAATAACGGGGAAAAGGGATTATTTCGACCTGCCGCTGCCTGCGTTCGCTGTTATATTTGCGGCGGCTTGGAATGTGTCCGTGCCTGCGTTTGTAATTTCGCTTTTTGCGGGGGTGAAATATGTCATCTCCGGCGAGGGGGCGAAAGATACGGTCATCGGCTTTGACGTAAAGGGATCCAACGAACGTGTGAATGCCGGGAATGTCACCAACGCTCCCCCGCACCGGTACGGCGGATTCGGAAACGGCGGACAGGGGCAGTACCAACAGGGTATGCAGGGATTTGGGCAGGAGCAGACGGGATTTGAGCAGGAGCAGACGGGATTTCGGCAGGAACAGCCGGGATTTCGGCAGGAACGGACGGGATTTGGGCAGGAACGGACGGGATTTGGGCAGGAACGGACGGGATTTGGGCAGGGACAGCCGTCAAATACAGCGCAGGGCGGAAATGTTCAAATACCGCCTCCGGTACAAAGTCTCCATGCCGTGAATTATGCGGGAGCAGACCCGCTGGCTTCGGAGGATAAGGGTTTTTTCAAATAGAGGCATAATGCAAGAGGCAAGAGAATTGAGGATTTCTCCGGAAGTTTAAGGGTGAAAAAAAATCCAGCCTCCAGCCTCTAACCTCTAGCCCCTGTCAAAGGAGGTCTTATAAAAATGGATAAACTGGAAATGGCCGAAAAGTTGGTGGAAAAATGCGGGATAAGCTATGAAGAGGCGGGGGAAGTCCTGCGGGAAGCGGATTTCGACCTGCTGGAAGCGATGATAATATTGGAAAGGCGGGGTAAGATGAGAAGTTCGGGAAATTCCTATTCAACGAGCATTCCAGGAACGGAGAAGACTCGGCGGAAAACTGCTGCGGACGCCGAAAGTTTCGGGGAATTTGTACGGATAGCTTTTGCAAATCTCGGCAGCTGGTTCAACGAGATACTCAAATACAGGATAATCATTATGAAAGAGGGGCGGGAAGTCCTGCAAATGCCGCTGCTGCTGGGGCTGTTCCTTGTCTGCTGCTCGGCGGGGCTTGTGTTTGCGGCGGCTCTTGTTTCGGTGTTCGCCGGGTGCAGCTATGTTGTCGACAAGGCGGAGTAACCGTTAAGATGGTTTTTACGGGCATATATGCCCATTGCGGCGGGAGAAAAAAAGATAATCAAGGAGTAAGTTTGGAATGTCAAAAATACTGATAATCGAGGACGAGCCACAGCTGGCAAGGTTTGTTCAGCTGGAGCTGGAACATGAGGAATATGAAACGGTTATATCCGGGGACGGAAGAGAGGGACTTCAACTGGCTGAAAGCGGCGGTTTCGATGTGATACTGCTGGATATAATGCTGCCGGGACTTAACGGACTGGAGGTACTGCGGCGTTTGCGGAAAACGGAAAACGCCGCTCCCGTGATAATGCTTACGGCAAGGGATTCGGTGATGGATAAGGTCTCCGGGCTTGACATGGGGGCGGACGATTACATCACAAAGCCCTTTGCCATAGAGGAGCTTTTGGCAAGGATAAGGGCGGCTCTGCGTAAGAGGAAAGACCTGCCTGCAAAGGAGACGGAAGAGTCACCCATTATCACGGTAGGCGAACTGGAGCTTGACACGGCAAAGCACACCATAAGCTGCAATGGTCAGCTGATGGATCTGACGGTGAAAGAGTTCGGTTTATTGCAGGCTCTTATGATGAACGCTCCCCAGGTCATGAGCCGTGAACAGCTTTTAGAGCGGGTATGGGGGTACAATTATTTCGGGGAGACCAATGTGGTGGACGTTTACATACGCTATCTGCGGGGGAAACTGGAGGAGTACTCGGAGATAAAGTATATACAGACGGTAAGAGGAGTGGGCTACGCTTTGATAGAGGCTAGGGATTAGAGGCTAGAGGTGTATCGACTAAGGTATTTTTCCCGCCGAGGGCGGGGGAAATGCCGGAAAATATTAAATCAAAAAAAATCGGTTCACGTTCTTACCTCTAGCCACTAAGGGGGCTTTATTATGCCGCTGAAATATCCGATAGTTCTGGCTCACGGAATGGGGTTCAGGGACGATGGTATCATTGGTTACTGGGGGCGTATTCCGAAAGCTCTTGAAGCGAGGGGGGAACGTATCTTTTACAGCGGAAGCGACGGCAACGGAAATGTGGAGGGGAACGCTTTGCAGATGAAAGAAAGCGTTGACAGGGCGTTGGCGGTGACCGGGGCTGAAAAGGTGAACATTATCGCTCACTCAAAAGGGGGACTGGAAGCGAGGTATCTTATATCGTCCTTGGGGTACGGCAAGAGAACGGCATCCCTTACCACGCTGTCTACCCCTCATAACGGCTC
>JAMOZU010000153.1:3029-6045 GCA_023667745.1 Ruminococcus sp. | reverse complement strand
ATCAGCACATTCCCCCGCTCCAGCATCATCACCCCGAAACTGAGCTTCGCCCGTTCCCCGCCGCTTATTACCCCCACTTTCTTGAAAACATTCTCCCCCGTCAGCAGCACCAGCCCCAATAAGCTCCTTACCTGCTGCTCCGTCCATGAGGGGCGGCGGTCGTGTATCTCGTCTATTACCCGCTTCTCAAAATGCAGCTGCGAATTTTCCTGATCGAAATAAGCTATCCTTACGTTCTTGTTCCACTCCACACTGCCGCCCCCCGCCGTCAGCTCACGGCGTATAATTTTCAGCAGCGTTGACTTTCCCGTGCCGTTAGCCCCCACTATCCCTATCTTCTCACCCCGCCTCACGGTAAAGTTCACATTCTCCGCCAACACCCTGTCCCCCGGAGCTATCGTGACATTCTTTACGTACAATACCTCTTCCGGCGGCTCAATATCATACTCAAACCGTATCTTCGCCTTTTTCTCATAGGTGACCGGCTTTTCGAGAATTTCCATGCTCTCCAGCTTCTTCACCCGGCTTTTCGCCATAGCGGACGTTGTGGCACGGACAATGTTCCTGTCAACAAAATCCTGTAACTTTGCTATCTCCTCCCGCTGCGCCTCATATTCCTTGATACGCCGCTCCAGGTCGGCGGCTTTCAGCTCGGTGAATTTGCTGTAATTCCCTTTCCACCGCCGCAGCTTCGTCCGCTCTATCTCGCAGATGCTCGTGCAGAGCCTATCCAGAAAATACCTGTCATGGGACACTGTCAGCAACGCCCCCTTGTACCCCGCCAGATAATCCTCCAGCCACATTATCGTCTCAAAATCAAGATGGTTCGTAGGCTCGTCCAGTATCAGCAGCGAGGGACTTTCAAGCAGAAGTTTGCACATGGCAAGCCTTGTCTTTTCCCCGCCGCTCAAAGTGGAGATCACCCTGCCGTAATATTCCGCCCCGAAGCCCATGCCGCTTAACACCGTCTTTATCTTCACGTCCACCATATACCCGTCGTTCCCCTCGAACCAAGCCGTCAGTCTGTCGTACTCCCCGGAAATTTCCCCGAACCTTTCCCCGTCCCCGTGTATCTCAGGGCGGCTCATCTCCTTTTCCAGCTGCCGCATGCGCTCCTGTGCCTCTATCTGCCTTGCGAATACCCCCCTCATCTCCTCCATGACCTTTGACTCAACCTCAAGCCCGGAATTTTGCTCCAGATACCCCACCGTCGCCGACTTTGTCACCGCAAGCTTCGGCACATTCGGTTCCGGCTGACTTTCATATTCCTCCCTGCCTGTGATAATTTTCAGCAGCGTGGATTTCCCGCAGCCGTTGAGACCCACAAGCCCAATCCTGTCGCTGTCCTCTATTGTCAGGGAAACATTGTCCAGCACGACCCTGCCGTTATATATTTTGGAAATATTTTCCATTGATAGTATCATAATTATTCCTTCTGAAAACAAGAGATTTTTTTCACGCCCTGCCAAACTTCACGCCTTGCCCGACCTCTGCCGCCATACAGCGTTCCCCTGCCGAAAATGTACGCAGAATACTTCACCGCCCCATTGACCCACTCCCCCAACTCGGCTGCCTTGCACACTGTCCGCCCGAAACCGCCCCAACAAAATTCCCGCACAAGACCCCTAACGCCCCCCAAAGCATAAACAGCGGCTTAACAAAACATTTTCTTACATCAACATACACTCATTCATTTTCTATTTTATCACATTTCAAAAAAAATTTCAATATCTTAAAGGAATAATTTTCTTTTTGATTTCCGAAAAAATTTACCTTGACGAAACCGCCCCGCCCCGCACGTCCCCCGACTTTTCCGTTAATATAGCCCATTCCGACCGTCTCTTTTGATTTTCTCACCTCATTCCGCCCTATTTATTCACAAAAAATTTACAACCCCTTTCTCAAATATCCCGCCGCTCTTATTCCGATCCGACCTCGCAGCCTTTTCTTAATCTCACATTTGCAAAATTTCCTCAACCCCTCCCAACATTCCCCAATCCCATTTCCTCTTAAACCATACCCTCTCTCCTTACATATTCCGCATCCTGCCTATTGTCACCCGCCTCACGCTTTCTGTTGCGTTTTGCCCGTTCAACATCTCATAATATAAGTATATCACATCATCAAGCGTCTGTCAATAGCTTTGTGCAAATTTATCCTCTCAAATTTCATTTTTGTATAAATGCACAAAAATACTACCCCAAGCATATTGATTTTGCACTAAGCATATAGTCCGTCAATATCCAACATAAAAACATTGGCTTTTCCTTTCTTTAAAGTAACAGCCGCAGTTTGCGGAAAAAGTTTGTTTCGCAAATTGAAAATACCCTGTTCTATCTGTTTCCTTGCCTGACGGCGGAAGAAAAACGGGTTTTATATACAAGCGGCTTTTCCCTTCTTTAAAGGAAAAGCCGCTTGTTTTCGTAAAATGTAACGCTGCCTGTAAATTGCAATATGCTATACCCCGTCAGTTTACCTCTTTCCCCACCGCCGCAGGCTTGCTTTTAAGATACAGACAGTAGAACACCGCTATAACAACGGTCACACCCACCTGTATCATCAGATTGGTCATCTCGTCCCCGTTTGAATGACAGGCGAACTTGGAGAAAACGTCCGTTAAGCTGTGAACGATAATGCACATAACAAGGCTTCCCGATTTATAGTATGTAACCGTAAACAGCATTCCCATTGCCAAAGCGAAAACTATCTGCACCACAGTATCAAGCGTCGCCTGCCCGGTAAGCAGATTTACGATATGCCCCACGCCGAATGTCGCTGCCGAAATGATTATTGTCACCGAAGGCTTGTTCCTTTTGAGTATCGCCCCGAAGAGAAAACCTCTGAAAATCATCTCCTCGATATACCCCACCAGTATCATCGAGACCACCGCCAGAACCTGCCCCATTCCCTCATACTGGGGCTGTACACCGAACCACAAATTCCCCGTCATCACTATCAGCAGCGGGATAAAAAACAGATACTCCTTTGCGCTCCCCTCCCACATTTTGAGCCCATG
>JAMOZU010000153.1:0-3008 GCA_023667745.1 Ruminococcus sp. | reverse complement strand
GACCCGCCAGTCCGTGCCGTATCAGAAACACCGTTATCACCGCCCCGATCACTGCCAGACCTATCAGCATCTGCACGCTGCTTTCACCGAAATTTCCCCTTAAATTCCCCATAACAACGCAGTATACCACTATCAGGATTATGGAAAAAGTCAGGTCGTTCTTGTCGTATAATTTTTTCATATTTTTATTTTCCTTTCAAAGGAAATGCTGATTAAATCGAATTTAATAATCCGTAAGTTTTGCAAATCCCTATGTTGTGCGGTTTTTCTCCCGCCTGCGGCGGGAGAAAAACCTTAAATCAGCAATTCCCAAAATTTATTGAACACGCAAACACACGCCTGATAATACGCAGACAAACCCATTACCCATCGTCCCCCGCCTCCCGCTCACGGCTTCTTGCCTCCGAAGCGAGAACAGCCCCCTTGTAGGCGTTGGAAAGATGCCTTGCTATAGTCTCCTCGTCAAACTCCATGGCATTGTTGGCGATAAGAGAGGCGTACCCGTGGGCGAAAAGAGCTATGGTAAGAAAGATCTCCTTTGTGTCCTCCTCGTTTTTCCCCATAGCCGCCCCCATGGCAGACAGCAGCGGACGCATCTCTTCCGCCTCTGTCATCTCCGCCATGCTCCCCCCTTGCGCCAGCCCCGACTGGAACAAGAATCTGAACAGCCCCCTCTCTTTCGCCCCGAACCTGATATAGTTAATCCCGATGCTAAGCATTACGCCCTTTTCCGGCTGTATCTTCATTATATACTCCGTGTGAAGTTCGTCCGCCCTGTTGTATACGGCTTTTTTCAGCTCCTCCGCATTCTTGAACCAATAGGTCATGGGGCGGGTAGAGCAGCCCAGTTCCTCGGCTATCCTCCGCAGATTAAGGGACTCATGCCCTTCTTTTTTCACTATCTCTATACCCGCCTCGATCATCATCTCACGGGTCACCTGGACTTTAGGCGGCATTTTGTTCATCCTTTCGGCGGCAAGAAGCAAGAAGCAGGATTTTTGTATTGCCGCAAATTTTTATTTTGCCTTTACATCTCCCTATGCTCCCCTGCGGCACCGGGAAAAATCTTGTATCGGTAAATCCTCAAATTCCCCGCTTGCTTTGCAATATTTGTTATGTAACATCTGTTACATAACAACACCATTATATCATATAAATTCTCTCTTGTCAATAGCTTCATAAAAAGTTTACATTTAACTTCGGATAAAAAGAAACCGCCCGGTAACAGGCGGTTTTTTGAAATTAAGGAAACACAGTCTATCATAAATTCCAGTCAACGGATTCATACAGCTCTTTAAATCCCGTACAATCAACGGTAAATATGTAACTGCTCATACCGTCTTCCTCGTCGATTCTGAATATAAGGCTTTCATTGTTTTTTAAGGCATTTATGATTGAATGCTGATTTTCATCACCCCAGACAAGTATCCTATCACCTTCCGATGCCATATATCCCTCTTCGGTTATAATATTTTCGTTGTCCTCCAATATTTGGATATTGTAACAATCTGCTCTTCTTCCATAATTTTTAACAACCGAATATCCGTATTCAGCCAATTTGATTCCAACAGTTTCGGTTATCGTACCGTCATTCTCCTTGTATCGGGATATAATGAAAACTGTTGTAAGTTCCGAATTGGTAGTTGCGGAGTTGGTGAATTTACCGTCAAATAATCCCGAAATATAGCAATCATCGGTAGGACGGTCAAAATCATCTACAAAGTAATTTAACTCCCATGGAGAATCAAGTTTAGGCTCTTCTGTTGTGGTTGTTTCTGTAGTTGTGGTCTCAACGGTCGTTGTCTCTGTGGCGGTAGTTTCCTCGGAAGTGGTTTCCTGTTCGGTTTCCTCTTGAATATCCGTTTCTGCGGAGGATATTTCAGTGTCCTGCATGTCCGAAGCAGTTGCATTTTCTTCTTCTGCGGCACAAGCGGTCATCAGCATTGCAATTGAAATTACAAGCAGGGAAAAAATTTTTTTCATATTTTAAGTACCTCTCTTAAACAAATTTTAAAGATGACAATTCATCGTTATTGACATTATAACATTATTATCCGGTTAATTCAACAAAAAATCGCAAGTTTTACACTTAGGCAAAAAAAAAAAATACAAAAATTTAACAATTTATCGCCTGATTATTGATTGTCGATATATTGTATGATTACAAGACGTTTAAGAAATATTTTTGTAATTTCCCACAAATCCCCTTGACAATTCCTCCAAAAATGTGTATAATTATAACAAGAATTTTACTGTCGGGAGGTTTTCAAATGAAACCGAAAAAATTTATTGCAAGCCTTATGGCGGCTGTGATGATGGTAGCTGCTGTACCCTCGCTGTCGGCGGAAACGGCGGCTGCGGAAGTGAAAAAGGGCGAAATGCGGGATATGTCCACCATGGAGATAGTCAATGATATGGGCATGGGAATTAATCTCGGCAACACCTTTGAATCCTGCGGCGACTGGATAGACCAATGGGGCGACGGTACGCCCAAGGCTTACGAGACCGCCTGGGGCAACCCTGTTGTCACGGAAGAAATGATAAAGGGTTATAAAAAGGCGGGCTTTGACACCCTGCGCATTCCCGTGGGCTGGTCAAATCTTATGAGCGATGACGGCAAGTACACTATAAGCAAGGACTATATGAAACGGGTCACGGAAGTGGTGGACTGGGCTTTGGACGCCGACCTTTACGTTATCGTCAACCTACATTGGGACGGCGGCTGGCTGGAAAAAGTCCCCGAAGATTTCGACGGCTGCCTTGAAAAATACGAGGCGATATGGAAACAGGTCTCGGCTAATTTCAAGAACTACGGCGACAAGCTCATATTTGAAAGCCAGAACGAGGAACTGGGCTGGTCGTCGGTATGGAATCCTTACGGCTCAAATAAGGGCAAGGAAGAAAGTTACGATTATGTGAACAAAATAAATCAGAAGTTCGTAGACGTTGTGAGAGCCTCCGGCGGCAACAACGCCAAGCGGCATCTGCTTATTTCCGGCTACAACACC
>JAMOZU010000152.1 GCA_023667745.1 Ruminococcus sp. | reverse complement strand
GGGGCGGGGGGCGGCTGTGCCCCCTATTGTCCGGAGCAGCCCCCGCCCCTTCCCATGGGGTTTCCCCCCTTGCCGGTAACGAACGCCAAACCAATGAGGTAAAGCATTAACAGCGAAAAACCAAAAAACTAACTTCATTTTTGAAAACAGCCCTACCGGCGTTTGAGTGAAAGGAGATGACCCCACCTTGAGCAGCTTTTCCGAGCTTATAAAAAATTTCGATAAAACCAGAGACTACCTGCGGGACTTTTTCGTCTACGGATTCAAAGTAAGAACCGACTTCGACCGCAAAAGCTCCCGTACCTACGATGACGAAAAACGCCGTGCGGAAAGCTGGCTCGACGGCTGCTTCCGCTATATCAGCACAGCAAGAGGCAAGCAGGCAGCCATTACCCTCGACAGCGGCAGGATATACGAAAATCCCCTTTATAAAGCCTACTATTCCAAAAGCTTCACCGATAACGACATCAAGCTCCATTTTATGATAACCGACATCCTGCAGGATTTTCCGGAGGGACTTTGCGCCCGCCGGGTCACAGAACAGCTCCTCGACAGATACGGCGAATTTTTCGATGAGCAGACCGTCCGCCTTAAACTGAAAGAGTATGCCGCCGAGGGGATATACAACGTCTCACGGCAGGGGAAAAAGGATTTTTTCACACTCTCCCCCCATACCCCCGAAAGGCTTTTTCGGGAATTTCCCGGACTTGCAAACGCCGTCCGCTTCTTTTCTCAGTCCTCCGAGTTCGGTGTTGTGGGGAACAGCATTTTAAGAGCGGCAGACCTCGAAAACAACATCTTCCTCAATAAACACAACTACATAGTCCATACCCTTGAAGACGAAATTCTCCTTGCCCTGACCGATAACATCTCCCGCAAGCACAGAGTAAAAATAAGCGGCTTCGGCAAGCGGGGCGGCAGCAGCGAACACAGCGGCGTACCCCTTAAAATATACGTTTCGGGCAGCACGGGCAGACGTTACCTTATAATGTACAGCCCCGATGTAAACCGCTTTTCCTCTTTCAGACTGGATCATATAAAAAAGGTTGCCGACCTGGGCGAATGCCCCGATTTCGACAAACATGCCGCCGACCTTGAAAAAAACAAGGATAAAGTCTTCGGCGTTTCCTTCGGCGGCAACAGAAGCAGCGGCGGCAGGGTAAAAATAGTTTTCTTTGCGGACGAAAAGCGGGAGCAGTACATAATCGACCGCCTTGAACGTGAAAAACGCAGCGGCAGTATCGAGAAAATGGGTGAAAATCTTTTCACCTTTACCGGGGAATTTTTCGATACCAACGAAATGATGAGCTGGCTCAAAAGTTTTACCGGCAGAATAGTTTCCGTTGACGGGCCGGGGGACTATGCCGAAAAAAGATTTCTCAGCGATATTAAGAGAATGAATGAAATGTATAACAAGGGGAGCGAAAATCAATGATAAAATTCGGAGAAAACAACCCCTCTCTGCCCTTTATATTAAACCTGACCGAGGAAGAAAGCGGCGGACTGCATATAATCGCCGCCCTGTCCGCAAGGGGCGAAAAAGGAGAAGGTGCGGACTGTGAGCCTGTTAAAGAAATTTTAAAAGAAGCATATCCCATCTGCCCGGATATGTCGGAGGTCTACGAAATTGTTTTTGAAGATTATATCCTGTATCAGTGCCGCAATGAAAGCTATTTCTGCGGTAGTCCCGACGATATTTTCCGAGGGCTTTATTTTGTTGTTTACGAAAGCTCACGTCTGCTGGAATTTTATAAATACGACCTCTTTGACATTTCCGATGACAGCGTGAAAGCCGCCCGCCGCCATTACGGCATAATCGCCGCCGACCATATCATCGACATTATCTCCGACAGTCCGCCGATCGTTAAAAAATTGTAAACCGTAAAAAAGAGGTGACATTATGAACATCTTTACCGAAACCGAAAGCGCATACTATAAAGCCGCAGAGGAAATTCTTGCCTTGCAGATGACGGAAAATACCCCTGTGACCGAGCGGCGGATATCCGAAATAATCTCTCGCACAGCCTTTAAAGACTCCGCCCTTTTTATCCCCGAAAAGCTGATACCCAAAGCTGACGGCGGCAGCCCCTGGGGACTTTTAAAACCCTCTCCCGAAGCCGACGGCGGCTTTGTTTCCGTCCTTTCCCGTAAACCCAAAAGGATACTTTCAGCCATTCAGAAAAGTTTCCTTAAAGCCAAACTTTCCGACCCCCGCATGGGACTTTTTCTCGACGACAGCGAGATGAAAAGGCTGTCGGACTTTCTGGGGGACGTTCCACCGCTGTACGACCGTGATATTTTCCGCCGTTTCGATATTTTCACCGATGGGGACGATTTTGCCGACCCGCTTTACAGGCAGGTCTTCCGAACGCTCCTGAAAGGCTTTGAGGAAAAGAAATACGTTTTTGTAAAATATCTCTCGGGCAAGGGCGGCAGCAGCAGTGCAGATGTCCTGCCGCTGGCTTTTGAATATTCCCCGAAAAACGACAAGTTCCGCATACATGCCGTCACCGAAAAAGGAGCGGGACTGGTGCTGAACATTGGGCGGATAACCTATGCGGAGCTTACGGAGGAGACCCCCCAAACGGTCATGACGACCGAGGAATATTTTTCCCGCCGCCGCTGCAATGAGCCTGCGGCGGTGGAGGTAAAAAACGAGCGCAACGGCGTGGAGCGGTTTATGCTGGAGTTCGCCTCCTATGAAAAGGAGAGCTGCTTCGACCCAGACACAGGCGGCTGCCGGACAAAAATATGGTACGACAAATACGACGAGACCGAGCTGCTTATTATGCTGCTGTCCTTCGGACCCGTTATCGAGATAATCTCGCCTAAGTCTTTGCGGGAAGAAGCCGCCCGCAGGGCAAAGAGACAGTATGAGCTGTTTTTCGGGGGAAAACCAACGGCTTGACAAAGCCTTTGAAGTATGATATAATAAGTATGGGAAAATCCGCCGTAAAAGAGGTGTCGGAAAATGAGCATATATAAAATAGAATAGATAGCCGAGATAGTCCGCCCCATAGCCGAAAGCTACAAGGTCGACAGAGTATGCCTTTTCGGCTCGTATGCCAGAGGAGACGCACGTGAAGACAGCGATGTTGACCTGATAGTCGATGCAGAGAATGTACACGGCTGGCAATATTTCGGGCTTTACGAAGATTTGCGTGAAGCGTTTGAAAAGGATAACAAGGAGATAGACCTCGTAAGCGAGGAGCAGCTTATTCAAAATAAGAACGATCCTCTTAATAAAAGGTTTGTCCAAGAGGTAGAGCTGGACAGAAGGGAGATATACAGAGTACAATGTATACCGGTTAATTTTTCCCCGCCGCAGGCGGGGAAAAATTAACCCCCTCCCCCCTTCCCGCATACTATAATAACGGCAGTCTTCCACACTGCCGCAATTACCCGAAAGGAACATACGCCAATGGATAATACATGCACCCTCTCCTCCTTGCGTGAGGGGCAGCGGGCAAGGGTCACAAGGCTGGATATTGAGGGCAGTATGCGCCGCCGACTTATGGATATGGGGCTTACCCCCGGCACGAGCGTTATCTGTCTCCACCGAAGTCCCGCAGGCGACCCTATCGCCTACTTTATCAGAGGAGCAGTCATAGCCCTGCGCAAAGAGGACACAAGCAGGATACTTATAGAAGCGAGATAAATTCGCTGCACAGTGCAGATACGGCAGGAGACGGCATTCGTCTCCTGCTTTTTGCCGGGGATAATACAAATCCCTCATTGAATTATGGGATTCAGCCGCCCCAAAAAATCATATGCGCAAATTTTTTGCGGCGGCTTCATCTCCATAATTCTAATGGGGATTAGTATAAGACCTTTAATCGGTACCTTCTTAATCTTGCGTTTTATATTTATTTACCTGTATTTAACAAATCCTTCTAAAAAATATGGTATAATAATATATTATATCAATTTATATCTACGGCGTTTTCCCTGCCGCAGGCGGGAAAACAATTTTCCCTTGCCGCAGGCGGGAAAACAATTTTCCCTTGCCGCAGGCGGGAAAAACAATTTTCCCTGCCGCAGGCGGGAAAACAATATTACGGAATACCGATTGCGGAGGTGAACATCATTGCCCGCCGTCAACGAAAAGGAACTTCAGCGGATAATAAAATCCAAGTCCGCCTCGGGCGCATTTTATATCTACGGCACGGACAGCTACAATATCGTAAAATACAAAAAAGCCCTTGTTTCCTCCGTGGTCTCCAAAGAGGACGAGACCTACAATCTCCATGAATTTGAGGGCAAGGGACTGGATATACAAGCCCTTGCCGACTCCTGCGACGGGCTGCCCATGTTTGCCCCTGTTATGTGCGTTACCGTCTGCGACCTTGACCTTGAAAGCGAGCGGCTTTCGGAAGAACGGCTGCAAATGCTCCTTGACACCGCCGCAGACCTGCCCGATACCACACTTCTCATCTTCTATACATCTTCCGCCGACATCTGCGGCGGGAAAAAATACCCCACAGCAAAAAACAAAAAACTTGTGGACGTTGTCGCCAAAAAGGGAACAGTCTGCGCCGTCCCCGTGAAAACAAGGGGAGAGGCTGTCAGGGAAATAATTGCCGAGGCGAATGCCATAGGTTCGCCTATTGACGAGAAAGCCGCCGCCCTGCTTTACGAACGCTGTCTTGGGGATATGAACGCCGTTATGGGGGAACTGTCAAAGTTGTCGTCTTATTCGGCGGGGAAGATTATAGATACCGCCGCCGTGGAACTGCTCACTCCCGAAAGCAGCGACGCCAAAGGCTACAGCTTAGCGGACGCAGCCGCTTCGGGGAACATTGCCTATGCCCTGAAATTGTATCACGAACTTATCGGCAACAGAAATGAACCTATCTATCTTTTGTATATCCTCATGGGCGGCATGAACGACCTTTACCGGGCCCGCCTTGCCATAGACAGCGGCAAGGGCATAGCGGACGTTATGAACGACTTCGGTTATAAGAAAAATCTTGAGTTCCGTGTGCAGAATGCATTCCGTTCCGCCCGCCGTGCCTCTCTTCCCCGTTTAAGGCGGTGTATGGAGATACTCGTCCAAGCCGACCTTGATATAAAATCCGGAGCGGGCAGTCCGGAGATAATTCTGGAAAAATCCATTACGCAGATGTTAAGCTGACAAATGCAGCCCCGCAGGAAAACATTGGAAGAGGAATGATAAGCCTTGCTTAAAACCGACCGTGCCGTTATCGTTGAGGGAAAATACGACAAGATAAAACTTGCGGGAGTAATAGACGCAGTTATCATCTGCACCGACGGCTTCGGAGTGTTCACCGACCCGGACAAACTCGCCCTCATACGCCACTATGCCAAAACCACAGGCATTATCATTCTCACCGACAGCGACCGTGCGGGCTTTCGTATCCGCAGCTTTATCAAGGGAGCGGTCAACGGCGGGGACATTGTAAATGTCTATATCCCCGACATTTTCGGCAAGGAACGCCGTAAACGCACTCCCTCAAAAGAGGGCAAACTGGGAGTTGAGGGCGTTTCGGAGGAAATCCTGCGGGAAGCGTTGGAGCGTTCGGGCGTTCTTGACGAACCTTCTCACTCCCCCCCGAACGACCCCGAAAACACTGTCACCAAACAGCTTCTCTATGAACTGGGACTGTCGGGCGCACCCGACAGCTCAAAACGGCGGCAGCTCCTCTGCGAACACCTGAACCTCCCCTCCCGCCTGTCCGCCAACAGCCTTGTTGACATTCTCCCTACCATTATGACAGCGGAGGAACTTGCCCGACTTTGCAGGAAGATAGAAGCTAGAGGTTAGAACGTGAGCAAAGCTCACGCTAGAGGCTAGAAATTAGTTAATGGTTATTAATTAATAGTGAGTGAACTTACCGTAAAGTCCAAGCAAAGAAATTAGCGTTGCAAGTAACAGTACTGAAACATACTTTTACTTCATCGATAACGCCTTACGACAGAGAAGACTGACATTTGCAGAATCGTTCAGGATTTTTCACTTTAGCAATCGTTGAAAACAAAGTCCCTTGCATTCCAAATTCCTTTAGGTCGTTACGAACCCCGGCATGTGACGTGTACAATTTTATACGCATTGTGTATACGACAGCCTGGGGGTG
>JAMOZU010000151.1 GCA_023667745.1 Ruminococcus sp. | reverse complement strand
CCCGCAATGGTAGCCATGGCATACGCCACAATGCTGCCGTTCTGGGAAATTGCTATATCCGTAGTTCCTGCGCCTATGTCAACAAGGGCTATATTTATCAGCCGCACTTCCGGCGGGATTATAACGTTCATAGCCGCAATAGGCTCCAATGTAAGGCTGTAGACCTCCAGCCCGCACATATCCATGACAGTATAAAGGCTTTCCACCACAAGCCCCGGCAGGAATGCGGCTATAAGCTCCACTGTGGCGTGGTTTCCCTTATGTCCCAACAGGCTTTTTATGGGATAATCGTCAAGAGTGTAGCGAATGACCGTATGCCCTACGCAATAAAAGTTCATGCCACTTTCTCTGTTTTCCTTGTCAAGCTCTTCCTGCGCCAAAGCCACAGCCTCCAGCTCCAGCGAACGCAGGACTTCCTCGCTGATATTTTCGTTCCCCTCGATATTCTTTTCAATGAACGACCGCTTTGTAACAAGCGCACGCCCTGCTGCCGCTATAGACACTTTGGAAAGGGTCATGCCCGATTTATCCTCCAGCTTTTCCTTTACACGGCGCACCACACGGGCAGTCTCGCCTATATCCTCGATCTGACCGTCCAGCATTGCTCTGCGCTTGTGAGGTTCGGAGACATTGCAGTCAACGCAGAAAACGCCGTCCTCCATATGCCCGATTATCCCCACCACGTTGCGTGTACCTATATCCAGCGCAAAAATATCATCTTCCGACTGCCTTGCCCTGGGCAGGCGTTTGTTATCCTTAGTTCCCTTTATTACGGACATACTATGTAAACCTCCTGTTAGAAGCAAGATTTTTTTTCGCCCCGTTATTTGCCGTTGAAACGGTTGCACATATTTATATTATAACATTTTTTTTCTTGCTTTGCAACAGTTTTTCAAAAAATATTTTTAATTGCCGTATATTTCCCTAAATTACAGTGGATCATTGGGAATTTTCCCCCTTGAGAATGACTGTGAGGAATTTTATTTTTTCCTCTCTAACCTCTTACCTCTAACCTCTTACCTCTAATTGACAACGGCTGTGAGGTATTTTATCTTTTTCCCCTCTTGTGCAAACATACGCTCATGCTCGGTGACAAGGTTGTCCGTAATATCTTCCGAATGCAGGTCAAGGGTAAGGAAGGTTATTTTAAAGCCGGATTCCTCGAAATAGGCTATGGAATCCTCGAAAAGCTCGTCGTCATCGGTCTTGAAGCGTATTTCCGCCCCCGCCGCCATAATTTCTTTGTACTGGGCAAGCTGACGGGGATGGGTAAGGCGGCGTTTGTTGTGCTTGCCCCTGTTCCAGGGGTTGCAGAAATTTATGTATATGCGGTCTATCGAATCTTCCGGGGCTATGACCTGCGAAATATAGGAAATGTTCATTCGCAGCAGGATAATATTGTCATGCTCCTTTTTCACTGCGCCGAACATATTTTCAGTTGTCCGTCTTGCGACTCCCAGCATATCCGCCTTTATGTCGGCGGCTATTATGTTGGCATCGGGATATTTCAGGGCATGCTGTGCGGCGAAAACGCCCTTGCCGCAGCCCAGTTCCAGATACAGCGGACGGTCTTTCACGGTGAATCGTTCCCGCCACTTTCCCCGAAATTCCTCGCCGTTATCGATATAGTAAGGGCATTTCTCCAGTTCCGGACGAGCCCATTTTTTTCTTCGTATACGCATTTTCGTACTCCCTCTTCAAGAAGCAAGAGGATCAGAGGCAATGGGCGATAACTCGCCCTGCAAGAGATAAGTCCCGCAAGAGAAAAGCCAGCACGAATTGCCGCCGCTTGCTTTAAAGTTTAATGATACATTTTTCTTATTATATCATATTTCCGAAAGGTTGTCAAATACGGTTGATGAAATATTTCCCCCGCCGCAGACATGAGAAAACCGCCCAACACAATGGCTTGCAAAATTAACAAATTAAAATCGAATTGTTCGGCATTTCCCAAACAACTATTAACTATTAATTATTAACTATTAAGGCAATGCCGATTAAATAGGTTTAAATTATTTGTAAATTTCAAAAATCCTTATGTTAGGCGGTTTTTCTCCCGCCTTCGGCGGGAGAAAAACCTTAAATCGGTAATTCCTTAACTATTAACTTACCTATCGCACCTTCGACCGTCAGCGCAAAGCCGTAGATAACGCCGCTTTCTGCCGCCTTTACTCCAACCTCGTAACGCCCGCCGTCCGTGCCGCCGTAAAGGCACTGGGAAACGAACACCACCCGAACGTCCCTGTCCGCCGCTTTTTTTATTTCTCCCAGAAGCCGTCCAGGAATACCGCCGCAGCCGAAGCCCTCCAGTATCAGTCCTCCGCTGTCCCCGGAAAGGGAAGAGGCAGCTTGGGCTATTTCGTCGGGGCTTGTAAAAGGGGTCAGCTTTATCAGGCGGACATTATCGGATATTTCCCTTAATATGCATTCTCCGGGGTCAACGTCAGCCGTCCTCCGATAGGGCGATATATCCCGAAAACCCCCATCCCGGATAACTGCCCCGTAACCCGCCCTTGATGTAAAGGCGTTTTTATGGGTGATATGGGATTTTACCGCCCTGTCACCCGCTATGACCTTATCCCCGAACAGCAGATACACCCCGGAAAATCGGCGGTCGCAGGCGGCTTTGAAGGCGTTGGAAAGGTTCTCGCCGCCGTCGGAGTCTTTCTCGTAAAAGGGCAATTGCGAGCCTGTGATAATGATGGGCGGCGTGTTTCCCAAGGCATGGAAAAGGACGGCGGCAGTATACGCCATAGTGTCCGTGCCGTGGGTGACGATTATCCCGGAAAATTCCTCTTTAACGCCGCTGTAAACGGCTTGTGCCAGCCTGCGCAGTCCCGTTATATCCATATCGCTGCTGTCGGTGTTCATAACACACCGCATGGTCACGTCAACGTCCGGGGACAGGGATATTTTTTCGAGCATATCCACCATCTGTTCCTCGCTTGCCTTGGGGGACAGGCTGTTTTTATTGTTGGGGCAGGAAATAGTCCCGCCGCAGGAAAGCCAGAGAATGCGGGGCATGAAATAAGACCTCCTTATTGGATGTAAGAAGTTGGAAGATAAGAGGTTAGGGAAGTAAGCACACATGAAATGTAAGCATTTTTCGGTTTGGTGAGTATGGTGCATATCCCGAAAAAATCATCTCCGAGCTTTCTTAATATTTCCCGAAAAACCGCAAATAATATGTGCAAGAAATTAAAGGAGCGTATTCATGAACAAAAAAATCAAAATGGGATTCCTCGGAGCTGTAACAGGGCTTGCCAACGGCTTTTTCGGGTCGGGCGGGGGAATCATCGCCGTGCCTATGCTGAAAAATACCGGACTTGAAGCAAAGCAAGCCCATGCATGCTCCCTGGCTGTCACTCTGCCCCTGTCGGCTGTATCGGCGTATTTTTACATGAGAAACGGCGGTGTTGACATAAAGGGGATCGTCCCCCTTGTCCTTGCGGGGCTTTTGGGGGCGTTTGTCGGGGCGGGGTTTATGAAAAAAATTTCCCCGAAGCTGCTGTCGGTCATATTCGGCGTTATCCTTATGGCGGCGGGAATAAGGGGGTTGTTTTTCTGAACGTTACTGCCTTTGACACAGCGGACATTTTCACCCTTGCAGCCGCTTTTCTCACGGGTCTCTTGGCATCGCTTGGGGTTGGCGGCGGAATGGTGCTTATAATATGGCTTACGGTCTTTTCCGGGGTCAGCCAGACAGAGGCTCAGGGGATAAACCTTATATTTTTCCTGCCCATAGCTCTCCTGTCCTGCATACTTCACCGAAAAAACGGACTTGTGAAAATAAAGCCGCTGCTGCCCGCAATTTTCACGGGCATTGTCGGAGCGGCGGCGGGGGCATTGCTGGCGCAGGCTGTTGCCTCGGAGATTTTGGGAAAATGCTTTTCGGGATTTATACTGGCAGTGGGGATAAAAGAGCTGTTAAGCGCAAAGGGCAGGGAGCGGGATTAGCCTTCCGCTTCCTCTGCGCTTTCTATGAGCCAGCGTATCTCCTGCATTCTGTAATCGGTCTCGCTGATTATGCGGGAGCATTTTAAAAGCTCCTCCGAGATATAGTCCCGGTTGCGGACATTTTTCTTATACTTCATTTTATGCTCCAGACTTGCCCAAAAATCCATGGCGATGGTACGCAGCTGAACTTCCACCTTCATTTGCCTTTTTCCCGTGGAAAAGAACACGGGTATCTCAACGATAAGATGAAGGCTTCTGTAACCGTTGGGCTTGGGGTTTCTTATATAGTCCTTTTCCCGCACAAGGGTAATGTCGTCCTGACCCGTCAGCTGCCCCGCAAGGCGGTATATATCCTCCGGGAACGCACATATCACCCTTATCCCCGCAATGTCAAATATGCTGTTTTCTATACGGGCGATATTTTCCTCCATATCCTCCGAATCAAGGGAAATGCCCTTCCTCTCCAGTTTCAGGGCTATGCTTTTTACCGATTTTATGCGGGACTTGATGGATTCGATGGGGTTGCGGTCGTGGCTTAGTTTAAATTCATCGTTCAAAACCTGAAATTTCGTCTCCACTTCCCGCAGTGCACAGCCGTAATAGGTCATCAGCCCGAAAAAAGGCTGCGCCCTGTCAAAAAATGCGTCTATATCGCTGTTGTTCATATTCTCGATAATGTTGGTATTCATAACAAGGGTTTAACTCCTTTTGAATTATCCGTTAATTTTTCGTTAAAATCCGATGTTTTTCAGGAGCTGATTATGCCCGAAAAATCATCCGTTCCCGAATAAATTCTATCATATATTTATTGAAAATAAATGAAGATAAAGGGAAATTTTTGTGATAGCCTCAGGAAAAAAATATCCGCCCTGTAAGCTAAAAGAACTTATTTTATTTGGTTATCTCACCTCCGCCGAAGACGGGAGAGAGATAACCGGGGGTCTTTATACAAACCGCTGCCTTGCAAGCCGTTTACAATTCCTTTGAATATAAACGAAATATTGCGCATAAATTAAATTACAGTGAAATTTTACAAAAACACTTGAAATGACAAGGGCAAATATGGTATAATTTTATGTGTGTAAACAAATATACATTTATACATTCGGAGCGATCCGAGGTATGGAAAGGATCTGTCAGCTATGAAAGGCGACCTGCATATACATACCGCGCTGTCCGACGGCTCTCTTGGGGTGGAGGAGGTCATTATCCAGGCAAAACGGCTGGGGCTGGACTTTATCTCCATAACCGACCATGACACCATGGCGTCCGTTTCCCGTGCCAAAGTGCTTGGGGAACGCTACGGCGTACAGACCATTCCCGGAGTGGAGCTTACCGCTTGGGACAAGGAGCGGGGCAGAAAGGTGCATATCCTTTGCTATGCTCCCCAGAAACCCGACAGGCTTGAGGGGGTATGCCGCAAATGCAGCGAGATAAGGCGTTCCTGTTCCATGGAATCTGTGGAAAAGGTAACAAAGCTCTATCCCATCACCGCCGAGGACATTACCAAGCATGTCAGCGGCTCTAAGGGCATTTTCAAGCAGCACATTCTCCACGCCCTTATCGAATACGGCTACACCACCCATTTTTACGGAAAGCTCAACGAGGAGCTGTTCAACGAGAAAACCGGCAAATGTGCCGTGGAAAGGGAATATCCCGATGTGAACTACATAATCGAGCTTATCCATTCCGCAAGGGGAGCGGCTGTGCTGGCGCACCCTATGGTATACGATTCGGTCGACCTGCTTGAGAGTATGGCGCAAAGCGGCAAGATAGACGGCGTTGAGGTCTACCATTATTCGGCTAACAAGGCGCAGCAGGCAAAGCTCCTTAAAATTGCCGAAAAATATAACCTTATCGTCACCGGCGGTTCGGATTTCCACGGGCTGTACAACGAAAAGCCGACCTATCCCGGAAAGTATACCACCGACAAGGAAAATATTGACAGAATATTAAAAATGTATAAAAAATAATCGCAGCTTGTATAAAACCCGGTTTTCCCCGCCGGAAAGCGGGGAAACTTAAAAGCTAAGGTTGTTTCCCTGCCTTACGGCGGGGAAACAGATAAAATCAAGGAGGTCAAAATCATGACTGTAGACTACACACCCAAAGGGGTCTGCTCACGGAAAATAACCGCAGAAGTG
>JAMOZU010000150.1 GCA_023667745.1 Ruminococcus sp. | reverse complement strand
TTTTCCATTATATCAGATTAATATTAACAATTTTTTTTTTTTTTTTTTTTTAACAATTATGATGTATTAGTTAAACTTTTATGAATAACACAAACATTCCCGCTGTCCCGCATAAAACGGTTCTTCCGCCGGTACTTTCCCGAAAAATCCCCACGAAAATCAATTTTTGCAAAATGTGTTATTTTCCCCTGCCGCAGGCGGGGGAAAATAACATGGCTTATTTATAATGATATGCCCGAAAACAATTTTATGAAAATTGATTTTCAGGAAAAAATTCGCAAAGCTGTTGACAAATCCGTGAAAAGGGTGTATAATATAATCAGCGGCTTAAAAACGCCGTCAGAAAACAATGGTTTTCGGTCAGTCCGACGAAACTTAACAGTCGTAGCGGGTCTGTGAAGTGATGAAGTGGAGCGGCGCGCCAACATGCCCTGTTTCACAGAGCTTGCAGGAAGGGTTTGTACAGCGTTACCTCGAGTTGGCTCAGGCTTTTTAAGCTGAAAGAAAATGTACAGAATGAGTCCTGTTATCAGGGCTCATTCTTTATTATAAAAAAGGATAATGTAATTATGAACGACAGTATTACAGCCGCCGCCAAAAATTATCAGCGTCTGTGCGGTTTTCGGTATGAACTTGTTTTGGGATATAAAAAAATGAGTATCATATAAGTCTGACATTTTCGGCAGATGAATTTCACCACCTGGCAGGTCTGCATTATTTAAATGACATTCGATATATCCGCAGAACCAAGCGAAGCAGTATTTTTAACGATATATGCCGGGGAAAAGTTGACGATAATTTTTTATCGGTAAGTACACATTTTAATGATATCCGGCAGCGTATAGCAGATGTTACGGAATTGGAAAAATTTTTGGATTCAAGCACTATGTCTTACAAATATGATAAGGGCGCATATCCGAAGAGTAAGATCAACGCCGATTTTATTTTGAAAAATAATTTTAACGGTATGAATACATATTATTGCATTCAGAAAAATTCGGACGGGTCATATTTCGTAAAATCTCTTTTCTCCGAAAATGAAACAGGGAAAGATTATACTGCAATGCACAATAAACGTGCATTGTTATATAAAGAAAAAGTCAACCTTTTAAGCGGCGAAAAAAAGATACTCTATGTTCACCCGAAATATGAAGAGCAGTGTATTCACCATTAAATTGTCAACCAAAAGATATTTTTCGGAAAAAATAAAAATACTATTGACAAATCCGAAAAAACAGGATATAATATAATCAGCGGCAAAAAAAGCCGTCAGAAAACAATGGTTTTCGGTCAGTCCGACGAAACTTAACAGTCGTAGCGGGTCTGTGAAGTGATGAAACCGAGGGGCGTGCCAATATGCGTTGTTCGGCGGAGCTTTACTGTGGGTTTTGCATATCAAACCACAAATTGGATAGGTCTATGCCGAAAAGAAAAATATGCAAAAGCCTTGCCGTTGCCGCAAGGCTTTTTTCTTGGGAGAGATATAAATGGGTAATATTTATACGGCATGCAATAATTTTAGCAAGCTGCTGAATAAAGAATGCAATATAATTTTGGGGCGAAAGGGAAAAGAGTTTAAAATAAAGATACGATTTTCCGAATATGAATTTTTTCATTTGTCGGGGCTTCATAAGCTGACGGACATCGAAAATTTAAGTTATCCCAACAGCAAAAATATTTTCAATGACATATTAAAGGGCAAAATATCGCAGGAACTATGCCGAAGCAGTGATTTTTATAATAAGATCGACGGCAGGATATATCTGATAGAAAATCTTGAAATTTTTTTAGACAGCAACAAAACCGTTTTTAAATACAATAACCGTGCAAAACAGTTTTCATATATAGAGGCTGATTTCCTATTGAAGAACAGCAATGAACAGGATAATATGTATGTTTACATTTCACGCAATGAAAACGAAAGCGATACATATTTTTGCCGTTCGGCTTTTCCGAGAAGCAAATTACAAAGTGATTACGCATTGGGACATACGCTCTATGCAATGCTGTATAAAGAAAAAGTCAACCTTTTAAGCGGCGAAAAAAAGATACTCTATGTTCACCCGAAATATGAAGAGCAGTGTATTCACCATTAAATTGTCAACCAAAAATTTTTTCGGAAATTTTTTAAAATTTTTCTCAAAAGTTATCAAATTCGGGGTTGACAAATTTATTCCAATATGGTATAATATTGTCATAATATAAAAATGTGTACGTTCAGTTGAAAGGATTGGTCGACAATGAGTTCATACAATTCCCCAGAGTGGATAAAAAAGTCCGCCGTTTACCATATTTACCCCATGGGATTCTGCGGCTGCGAAAGGACAAGGGCAGAGCTTAACGGCGAGCCTGTGAACAGGATAAAGAAAATAGCCGAGTGGATCCCCCACCTTAAAGCTATGCACATCAACGCCGTGTATTTGGGCCCCATATTCGAGTCCGCCGCCCACGGCTACGATACCTCCGACTATAAGAAGATAGACGGCAGACTGGGCACTAACGAGGACTTTTCCGCTGTCTGCAAGGCTCTCCATGAAAACGGCATACGGATCATCTTAGACGGCGTTTTCAATCATGTGGGCAGGGAGCATTTCGCTTTCAAAGACGTTTGCGCCAATCGCAATAATTCCAAATACTGCGGCTGGTTCTGCAATTTAAACTTCGGCGGCAACTCCTCTTATAACGACGGCTTCTGGTACGAGGGGTGGAACAACTGCTATGACCTTGTAAAGCTCAATCTGCGCAACAATGAGGTGGTGGATTATCTCCTTGACGCCGTTAAAATGTGGATAGAGGAATGGGATATAGACGGCATTCGCTTTGACGCCGCCGACTGCCTTGACAATGATTTTATAAAGCGGATTCATTCCTTCACCCGCTCTTTAAATCCCGATTTCTGGCTTATGGGAGAAATTATCCACGGTGACTACAGGCGTTGGGCGAACCCGGAAATGTTCGACTGCGTTACCAACTACCAGTGCTACAAGGGGATATACTCTTCCCACAACGACCGCAACTACTTTGAGATAGCCCACTCCATCGAGTATCAGATGGGGCAGTACGGCAATATATATATGTACAACTTTGTCGACAATCACGACGTGGCGAGGCTGGCAAGCGTGCTTTCCGACTATGACCGCATCTACTGCTGTTACACCATGCTGTATACCATGTACGGCGTGCCGTCGGTATACTACGGCAGCGAGTTCGGCATAAAGGGCGCAAAGGGCAAGGGCGCAGACGCAGACGTTGCCATACGCCCGTGTCTTGAATTGGACGACATTCCCGGACGGGATGATATGCTCCTGTCTCACATAAGCGCGTTGGGGGCTATAAGAAGTCAGATACCCGCCATTCAGTCGGGGGAATACAAGAAGCTGGAGCTGAAAAATCAGACTTTTCTGTATCAGCGTGAGCTGGACGGTCAGGTGGTATACATTGCCCTTAACATTTCCGACGGGGACTATACATTTAATTTTGACTGCAAATATTCCGAGCTGGCGGACCGCCTTACGGGAAAGCATTTCCATGTAAACGGCGGGAGAGCAAGCGTTACCGTCCCAAAAAATCATTCCATGATACTGGTAGACAGCGCATTTCACGTAAAAACGGACACGCCCGCACCCGTGACAGCGGCTGTCCCCGAAAAGTCCCCCGAACCCGCTAAGGCTGCCGAACCCGTACAAACGGCACAGCCCGCAAAGCCCGTACAGCAAGAGCCTGCACCGGCTCCTGCCCCCCAAAAGGGTACTCCTTCTGCGGGTATCCCCGAAGGACGGCATGTGGTAATAGGCGGGCGTTACAGGCATTTCAAGGGCGGGGAATATGTGGTGTTAAACATAGCCCACGACCATGAGACCTATGAAGAACAGGTAGTATATATGCAGACCACCGACAAGCCGAGGATATGGGTACGTCCCCTGAAAATGTTCATCGAGGACGTAAACGACCACGGCAACATCAAGCCGAGATTTGAATTTATCGGCAATATGGAATAATTTCAAACAGCACCCCTTGCAAAATACCGGTCAAACCTTTTTTTAAAAGCCCGAAAAACTTTTTTGAGAAACGATTGACCGGTGTTTTCTGCCTATACAGCATTTTAGGGAAGCGTCCCTCGGCATGGCGGGCGTTTCCTTAAAGCACGGCGATCTACAGCATTTCCCAAAATTTTACGATAGGAGGAATAACGATGTCAAACAGCAAGTACAGCGGTACGAAAACCGAAAAAAATCTGCTTGAAGCCTTCGGCGGCGAAAGCGGGGCGCGTAACAAGTACACCTACTTCGCCTCCGCAGCTAAAAAAGAGGGTTTTGAGCAGATAGCGGAGATTTTCCGCAAAACAGCCGAGAACGAAAAGGAACACGCCAAGTTATGGCTCAAGGAGTTGGGCGGCATAGGCAAAACAGCGGAAAACCTGGCGGCGGCGGCAACCGGCGAAAACTTTGAATGGACGGATATGTACGAACGCTTCGCCAAGGACGCAGAGGAAGAGGGCTTCCCCGAACTTGCGGCCAAGTTCAGAGGCGTGGGAGCAATCGAAAAGGCTCACGAAGAGCGTTTCCGCAAGCTCCTTAACAACATCGAGATGCAGCAGGTATTTGAAAAAAGCGGCGAGAGCATGTGGGAATGCCGCAACTGCGGGCATCTTGTTATAGGTAAAAAAGCTCCGGAGGTTTGTCCTGTATGCAGTCACCCTCAAAGCTTCTTTGAAGTAAGAGGGGAGAATTACTGATACAGTCCGCAGGAGGTGATAGGCTATGAAGATCGATCGCCTTATCGGCATACTTTCGGTACTTCTGCAAAGGGAGCGGGTAACAGCCTCCCAATTGGCGGAAGAATTTGAGGTTGCAAGACGTACCATTGACAGGGACGTTGAGGACTTAAACAGAGCGGGCATTCCCGTGGCTGCCCAGAGGGGCAAAGGCGGGGGACTTTACATAATGGAGGGCTACGCCCTTGACAAGACCCTGCTTACAAGCACGGATATGCTGGCAATACTTACGGGACTCAAAAGCCTTGACAGTGTTGAGGGGACAAACCGCTACCGTCAGCTTATGAACAAGCTGTCCGAGGACGGCGGGAAAGAAGCGGACAGCATGATAATCGACCTTTCCATGTGGAGCAAGGACGCTCTTGCCCCAAAGATAGAGCTTTTCCGCACGGCTATCGAAAAAAACGAGACCGTCCGCTTCGAGTACATCTCCCCGGATGGTACGAGCAAGCGGGAGATAGAGCCTTACCGCCTGATATACCAGTGGTCAAGCTGGTACGTATGGGGTTGGTGCATGCAGAGGCAGGACTACAGAATGTTCCGCCTGTCGAGAGTTGTCGACCCGGAGGCTACCGGGACGGTATTCGAGAGCAGGACTATCCCCGAATACAGCAGCGACAAACTGCGGCATACCAGAGGCGGGCTTTCGGTGACCGTCCGCTTTGACAAAACGATGAAATGGCGTTTGGCGGACGATTTCGGAGCGGAGAACCTTACCGAATCGGACGGCGGCTTTGTTCACACCTTCAACTGGTCGGACACATCTTCCCTATTTTCCTACATTCTCACCTTCGGGGACAAGGCGGAGATACTCTCCCCCAAGAAACTGCGGCAGGAATTTGCGGAGTTTACGGAAAAAATTCTGGCAAAATACCTTTTAGAGGTTAGAAGTTAGAGATAAGAGATTAGAAAGTGTACTGACTTCCGGATGCAAGAGACAAGAGGTTTATGGTGTTTCTCTATGTGCAGAGAATATAATGAGATTGAATACAAAAAAAGCAAGGCTGATAATGTTAGCCTTGCTTTTTTGTTGAGGGAGTGATTCTAACCTCTTACCTCTAATAGCTGTTCTTTTCGTAAATTATCATCAGCCCTTTAAGCATAAGGTCGTTGTCGAGGGTGATGTTATTGCGGCATAAGGGGGCTATCACCCCTGCCAATCCCCCGGTGGCAATGACCGTGCAGGGTGTTCCCATTTCGGCGTTTATGCGGTCGATAAGACCGTCTATCGCTCCGGCGTTGCCGTAGAGAATGCCGCTTTTAAGGCATTCCACGGTGTTGCGCCCGATGACACGGCGAGGCGGCTCGAGGGCGACTTTGGGCAGCTGAGACGTGCGGCTCACCAAGCTGTCGTGGGACACCGCCACTCCCGGCACTATCATTCCTCCCATATAACAGCCCTTTTCGTCAATGACCGACAGGGTGGTAGCTGTTCCCATATCGATGATGA
>JAMOZU010000014.1 GCA_023667745.1 Ruminococcus sp. | reverse complement strand
CCCATGTCGATTATAACAAGGGGCAATGGGTACTCCGCAATGCCCGCCACAGCGTCCACTACAAGGTCGCTGCCCAATTGGGCGGGGTTGTCTATGAGAATGCTAAGTCCCGTTTTTATCCCCGGGCCTATTATCATGGGCTTTTTCCCGGTAAACCGCTCCGCCGCTCCGGACACGGCTGTGGTCACCGAGGGGACTACCGAGGAAATTATCGCTCCGTGAAGTTCTCCCGTGCCTATGCCGTTAAAGTCAAAGGCGGCTTTGACGGCGGCGGCATATTCCAGAGCCGTTGCGGCGTGGTTGGTGGAAATGCGGTCGGAAAAGAGAACTTTCCCGTCTTTGCAGCAGCCGATGACAATGTTGGTATTGCCTACGTCTATGGCTAATATCATATTTTTCAAACTCCGTTCCGTAAAATTTTTATTGGCAAGCCCGTGCGTGGGCGGATCATTCCGCTCAAAAAATGTCCTTAATGAAAACCGCCGACAGTACGTTTTTTCGGGGGCAGGGAAAAGCCTTAAATCAGCATGCACTATCCGGAATATAAGCCGTCACCGTGTCCGCATATTTATCCGGCTTTACAAGCAGGGCAAGATGACCTCCGGTGATGTTTGTGACAACGGTGGGGTTGGTCATAATTTCAATAAGGGAGTCCTTGCAGGGCTGATTGAATGTATGGTCGTCCTCGGAAAGTATCAGCAGGACTTTGCCGTCAAACTTTGCAAAGTCCTCCGGGGTCATTCCGAAGTGATTTTTTGCGTCAATGAGGAAATCTATCATATGATACTCGTATTCCTTTGTCATTGCTTCGCAAAGGTTTTACATTTTTCGGGACGGCAGCGGCTTGGGAAAAGTGCGGTCACGGTTTAACTTATGGGGTTCGGGTCAGCCGTTTCCTTAATAAAACACCGAAGGCTCTTATGTTGGGCAATATTTCCCCGCCGCAGCCGGAGAAATACCTTAAACCAAATCTTCCTTAATTATTATACCACAAAAATTTAAAATTTATATACTTTTTATGTTACAAAAATGTTATAATACGGTTATGGAATTTGAAATATTTTCCTGAAATATAAAGGCGGGGCGTGCATGGGTGTTGACATTTATTTTTGGATATGGTATGATTATTTTGCCGGGTGCATTCGGCAAATCCGGGTCAAGAGGAGTATTTAATGGAACGGTATGAATTGAACGACTGCGATAAAGGGCTTATGGAAGCTGCTTTGACGGTACTGAAGGAAAATTTTGACGACGGAGTATACAATCACACGGTCGGATGTGCCGTTCTTTGCGGGAACGGCAATATCTATAAGGGCGTAAACTGCGACGGAATACACGGTTCCTGCGCAGAGTATATAACAATGGGTATCGCAGTATCGGCGAGTGAAAGAGATTTTGATACAATCGTCGCCGTTCACGATAAGGCTTTGAATTGCATTATCCCCCCTTGCGGAAATTGCAGGCAAATGCTGTATGAATATTGCCCGGATATAAAAGTGATAGTAAACGATGAGAACGGCAATCCTGTCAAGGTCAAAGCAAGAGACCTGCTGCCGTTTGCCCGGAAAGCGGTAATATGTTAGATACCGTACCGAATAACAACGCCGCCTGTCTGCATTAAAAAGCCTGTGCAATGCAATCCCACTGCACAGGCAAATTTTTTTTTACTTTTGCCGACATTGACGGAAATTGAAATTACCGCATGATGCCGTATATTTCGGGATTCAATTTCCCGCTTCCTGCCTCTTGCCTCTTGCCTCCCGCAACAAAGCGCAGCCTACCGCTCCGGCGATCCCGGTGACCGCTATCCATTCCACAACGGCGTTTACGCCCACAAAGGCACATACGAAAAGGAATACATTTTTGCCGGGGGCAATGCTGTTCCTGTAGGAAGCGATGACTTCGCTGTTCCCGAAAAGGAGTATCAGCGAGGACATATAGAAAAGGGTGTTGAGAAAAGGCGCAAGAAATGCGGTGACAAAGGAAAGAGCCGCTTTGTTCGCATTCCGTTTGCGCATAAGGTCGGCCAAAAGCCCGATAATAAGTCCGTCGGCTATTCGGGGAACAAAGCACTGGATAACCGTAAGAAAAGGGTTCACAGCGAAAAGAGCCGTCCCCAGCGCACTGCCGCCGAAGCATTGCATAAAGCTGGTAAGCCCGAACATTCCGCCGATGACAGCTCCTCCCACGGGTCCCAGGATAATGGCGGCGATAGCCACGGGGACGGTGTTGAACGTTATGGCGAGAGGTCCAATGTTCAGGTATCCCAGAGGCGTGTAGGCCAGCAGCAGCATAAGAGCCGCCAGCAGCCCAAGCTGCGCCAGCCGCAGTATCTTCACTGCGTTTTTGCTGTTTTGCATATTAAATTCCTCCTTGTTATTATTCTCCCGAAAGAAGATACGGCTTGCATAAAAGTCCCGGTTTTCCCGCCTTGGCGGGAAAACCACCTGTCCCGGCGGAAAAAACAAATAAAGTCTTTTGACCTGATTTTTCTGCAGACCGAACTTCCCGAAAGGAGATACAATACAATTACATATATATTATATCACAAATGTTCAAAAAAGTATGTATATTTTTTATTATATTTATGTTATAATAGTGTTATAGCCAATTGGATCAAGGCCTTTTCCCCGACTGCGGCGGGGAAAAGACCGCAAAAGAAATCTATTCGGTAAATATTCTGTGAATAAAATTATACATAAATTACGGCTATGCCGGAAAGTGAACAGTGCAAAATCGTATAGCTTCCGGCGTGAACGGAGTTCACATTCTAACCTATAGCCGCTAAGGAGCGAATTATGTTAAAAGGAAAAACAATAATATTGGGGGTCAGCGGCAGCATTGCGGCTTACAAGTCCCCAAACCTTGCAAGGGCGTTGATGAAACTTGGGGCGGACGTTCAGGTAATTGTGACAAAAAATGCCGAGAATTTCATCAATCCCATTACTTTTGAAAGTCTCACGGGGAACAAGTGCCTTGTTGATACTTTTGACAGGAATTTTCAGTATTCCGTGGAGCATGTTGCCCTTGCAAAGCGGGCGGACGCTGTTATCATAGCCCCCGCTTCGGCGGACGTTATCGGGAAAATCGCCTGCGGCATAGCCGATGACATGCTGACTACCACGGTCATGGCATGCCCCTGCAAGAAGATAATATCCCCCGCCATGAACCATAATATGTTTCATAATGCAATTGTGCAGGACAATATCAAGCGGCTGTCCGCATTCGGTTACGAGATAGTCCCGCCTGACAGCGGCATGCTTGCCAACGGAGACAGCGGAGACGGCAGAATGCCCGATGAATCGGTGCTGACGGAGTATGTTCTGCGGGCATGTGCATTTCCGAAAGACTTGGCGGGGAAGAGCGTTCTCGTAACGGCGGGGGCTACAAGGGAGGCTATCGACCCGGTGCGGTTTATAACGAACCGTTCCACGGGGAAAATGGGGTTTGCCCTGGCAAGAGCCGCCATGCTGCGGGGAGCGCATGTTACGCTGGCGGCGGGGCATACCGAGACTCCCCCGCCGCTTCTGGTGGACGTTATCCCGGTTGAATCGGCGCAGGATATGGCGGACGTGGTGCTGTCGATAGCGGACAATTACGACATTATCATAAAAGCCGCCGCCGTGGCGGATTTTACTCCCGTAACAACGGCGGCGGGGAAGATAAAGAAATCGGACGGCGGGCTTACTCTCGAACTTCGCCGTACGGTCGACATCTTGGCGGAACTTGGGCGGCACAAACGCACCGGGCAGGTTATCTGCGGCTTTTCCATGGAGACGGAAAATCTGCGGGACAATTCCTATAAGAAACTCATCGAGAAAAACTGCGATATGATATGCGCAAATTCCCTTACGCAAGCGGGAGCGGGCTTCGGCTCGGACACCAACATCATCACCCTTATCACCCGTGACGGTGAGATGCCCTTGGAGATAATGAGCAAATTCGACGCCGCCAATAAGATACTTGATGTGCTGAAAGGTTAGAGGTCAGGAAATTGCCGATTCAAGGTGTTTTCCCCGCCGGCGACGGGGAAAACACCTCCTAATATAAAGGTTTACATGCAAATTATGAAAATTGATTTAATCAATGTCAGTGTCTCCTTAGAAAGCGAGTATGCGAATCAGGCAGACTGCACGTGATATAATGTAAATTTTTTGTGAATTTATAGTTGGTGATTTATGGGGGCAGCTGTTGTTTTTTTGTTTTTCGGGGACTTTTTTTGCATAAAATTATGAGTTGTAAATTTGTGAAATATACATTACGGAAAAGGCTGGAAATAGGTGAAATTGATTTAAAGTTTGTGCAAAATCCACAAAAAATTGTTTGTAATTTTAGCATAATTTTCGGAAAAGTTTTCATTTTTTACTTTACAAACGGATTATTTTTTGGTATAATATATATGTACAGCTATGTAATGTTGACGTTGATCTTTTAAAAAATTTATTGTGCCGTGTAAGTTTTATGCGGCTGAAAATCTTTGGAAAGACGGGTCTTGGGATATGGATTATAACAAGCAAAGAAAAATCGTAAAGGCGTTGGAGGAAAAGGGCAGAAACCCGTTGCTTTTCCTGCCTTGCCTTATAGCGAAAATTCTGGTGATAGCCTTTATGTCTGCGTGCAGATGGGCCGATATGGCTCTGTCGGACAGCGAGGGCAATTTCCTGGGAAGGAAGTCCGCAAGGAAAAAGCGTCCGGCGCATGAGCGTTACGGCGAGATAGAGGCAAAGCGTGACGAGTGCAGGCGGGCAAGGGAAGAAGCCAAGGCGGCTGTCCGTGTAAAGGCTGCAAGTGCGGGTGCCGCAAATGCGACCTCTCTGCTGCCGGAAGAGGACGAGTTTTCCGAAAGGGAGTTGCGGCGTATCAAGGGGAGTCTGCCCTACCGTTCTTTTGGGGCGAGAGCCGCAAGTTTCTGCTTGGCGGCGGCGTTCGGGCTGATGATACTGCCGGAGATAAATGCAGGGGCGGCGATAATCGATTCGGGGAGGTATTACACTTTCAGACCTGTTTCCTCGGACGGCAATGTAACCTATCGGATGCTTGAAGACGATCTCGGCGCAAACCTTGATGCCGACGGAAATCGTCCCCAGATAACGGCTGCCGACCTTTACACCGGCGTTGACGGCAACGGACAGATACTGAACCTTGAAAACAACACCCTTAGCAATATCCCCACACTTACGAAAATCACTCTCGGTTATTCCACCAATGAAATTACCAGAGTTGCTACGTATTTAGGCAACAACTTTGTCAACATAGGCGGCGGCGACGCTATTATGTTCTGCTACGGTCAGACGGGCAGCGACAATATGGCGGACAATGTGGAAGATATTGTTACCAATATGCTCCCCAACAGCAGAGACTTGGGCATTACCAAAGTGGTGACCAACGATATTGACGAGGTAAACCGCTTGCTGGACGCAATGCCTACCGCTTCAAACGTTACGGCAAGGGATTTCATAGGCTCGGTCATTCTTGAGTGGGACGCTGTAACAAGCACCCGTGTGGACGGCTATGCGGTCTACTATGCGGAAACAAACAGCCGCACCGGGACTATCACCAAATACAACAGAATAGACTATTTCACCCAAGGCGAGGGCGAACATCAGTATATAGCCGTAAATTCCGGCGGCAGGACAAGATGCAGGGCGGTCATAAAGGAAACGGGAAACACGGCGAGGATATATGCCGTTCGCCCCTATGTTTCCAGAACCAACGGCACTCCCCTTAACCGTGACGACGACTATAATGTGTGCAGTCTGCTGTTCGGTAATTCCGACAGAGCCGCAAGGGCGTTGGGAGAGGGCTATGCGCCCACTATTGACGGCGTCGGCAGTGGCTTCATCGAGACTCTTACCATCTCCAATGTTGACCCCAATGCGGCATTTGTCAACATCTACAAGACCGACAGCACCAATCTCCAAAGCAATAATTATAACGAATACGAATATATGGACAGAATAACCGTTGACCCCACAAGGACGACTTATCAGTTAAGAGACCCCGACCCCTTGGGAGCTACCGGGCGAAAGTACATTGCCGTGATAGTGTATGCTATCGACAACAGCTTTTTGAACGACTACACCAATAATTACATGGATTTTTTCACCACCGTCAATTCCTCTTCCACGGGGCGGGCATACTACAGCGCACCTTACACCGAGGGCAGCCCTCAGCTCTATTCCCCCGAACATCTTTCCGCAACCGTTTACAACGGCAGGCTGAGGATAGGCTGGGAAGACCAAAGAAACTACGGGCTTAGTCTCAACAACGGGCATCTTGCCTATCAGATAACCGTCAACGGCAAGATAGTCAACGAAAGCGAAAACAACGGAATGATCTCCGGAATATGGCTTGTTGACGTTCCTGCGGACGAGTACCTTAACGGCGACCCGGACGCGACCGTCAGCATAAGGACATATTTCCTGCCGGACGACTCAAACGAGTCTTCCATAATGAGCGAACCCGCAACCTGCGATATAGACGTGAATGCGCCCCAGATAGTGCCTCCGGCAGTTCCCGGCAACAGGAGCTTTACGGTAGAGTGGCTTGGCATAGATGCCGAAAGCTACACCATCAAGTGGCAGAGCGTTGTGGGCAGCAGCAGCGGTAGCGTTGTGGTAAGTGCTTCGGACGCTGAAACGGCTGTGGCGGACAGGTATAAGTACACCGTTACGGGAGTTTCCAACATAAAGTACGAGGTATGGGTGGAGGCTAACAATATCAGCAACGCTATCCCTTCGGCAAAGGTTACTGTCACACCCGCAACTCCTCCTCCTGCGCCCATTAACGTGAAAGCCGTCACCGGCGATCACACCGTTTCTCTTACCTGGGACGGTGAGGCGGAAGAATATTTGGTCGAGTGCTATCCCAATTCCACAGGCGAGGGTTCGCCTACGGAGACTGTTCAGACTGCCGACCATACGGCAAAATTTGAAAATCTCATAAACAATCACAATTATTTCTTCAAGGTATGGGCTTTGAAAAACAGCGACGAAAGTCCTATCAGAAGCGAACAGCCGGGTACGGCAAGCGCAGTTCCTGCCCCCAACACAGGCACTGTCAACACCATCACCGTCCGCCCGGACAATGAGAAGGCTCTCATCAGCATAAGCTGGAACAAAGTCCCCGAGGCTACCGAGTACCGCATAAGAAAAACACCCGAAGGCGGCGAGATGAGCGAGTTCAGCGTGGGAAGCGCTAATTCCTATGACGATGCGGAGGTCTCCAACAATGTGGTGTACACCTATCAGGTAAAGGCTGTTACGGTGTCGGACGGGTTGGAATATCCTCCGGAAAACGAAGGCTACTCCCTTGCCAACAGTGCGAAGATATCCATAACAGTTCCCGTGGTACAGGGCTTGCAGACCACTTCCGACGACGGAAAGGTAACTCTTTCCTGGGAAAAAGTGGACAAGGCGGACGGCTATCTTATCGAGTGTGCGACCACCGACGGATTGTGGCAGCAGATAGCCAATGTGGACGGGTCTAAGAACAAATTCGAGCATACGGGGCTTATCAACAGCAGAGAGTACAAATACCGCATAAAGGCTTACAGATATGTTAATCTTGACAGGGAAACTGTCGAGGGCGAGTTTGCGGTCTCGGCGGTGTCGGCAACTCCCGGGCTTTACTTCCCCGCACCCTATAACTTTACGGTAACGGCGGGAGACGGGCTTGTAAACCTTAACTGGGAGGCTGTAAAAGATGCCGAGGGTTACGAGATATACGTTGAGGATGCTTACGGAACTCTTCATCTGTTTGATGTGGTAACGAAAAATTCCGCCGTGCATATGGGGCTTTCCAACGGTGCGACCATAACCTATTGCCTGAGGGCTTTCAAGACTGTCAGCGGAGAAAAAGTTTACAGTGATTTCACGCTGCGCAAGACCGCCGTGGTAGGCACTTACCTTAACGCTCCCACGGATATTGCGGTAAAGACGGGGGACGGGCAGGTAACACTGTCCTGGAAAAAATCGGACGGCGCAGAGGGTTATGTGGTCTACAGCTATAACTCCAGCACTGCAAGTTTCACCCCCGTGGGCATTGTCACAAGCACATCATTCACTCATACGGGGCTTGTCAACGGCAGGACATACACCTACATGGTGGCAGGTTACAAGACGGTCAACGGCGAGATAAGATATTCTCCCTATTCCCTTGCCGCAACGGCAGTCCCGGAGGGCAAGGGTACGACGGGAACAAACACGAACACCGCTTCCGGCGAGTATCATATTTACATAACGGGAACTACCCCCTACGGTATGTCAAACAGCAACCTTATTTCCGCCTTTGCGGAGAACGGCGCATTCGGTGAGGACGTTGACGTGCGGTTCACATGGAGCGCACAGACCACTGCGGCGGTTCAGGACGTGCTGGACTTCTACGGCGACGGCATAGAGAGCTTTATGATATACCCCATGGATATATCTCTTTACAAGTCGGGAACGGATCAGAAGATCGAGGTAAATCCCGGATATTACATTACGCTGACTATCCCCGTACCCGATGAGTTGCTGCCCTATTCGGAGAGTATCTCCGTGGTACACATTTCCGATGACGAGCAGCTGGAGATACTTCCCTCCACTCACGTAACCGTCAGCGGCGTTGACTGCATGCAGTTCCAGGCGACCAAGTTCTCCCCATATGCCTTTGTGGTGTATCTGCCGGGCAGCGGTGAAGACTTTGCGGCGGGTTCGTTCACGGTCACGGGAGTAACAATGGAGATAGAAACGTCCGCTTCCCCCGTGCTTATGTGTACGGCTCTTCCGGGTCTTTACGGCAGGAGAAAGAGGAACAAGGTCTACAGGATAGTAAAGTAAACAAACGGCGATAATAAAACGTCTTCCCGCACTTACGGTGCGGGAAGGTTTTTTATACGGGTATGTACGGCGCACATATTTTAGGAAAAATAACGGCGGCATTTCCTGCGAAATGCCGCCGTGTTTATTTGTTAGGGTTTGCGGCGAATCATTCGCCTTCGTTGTAAACTCTTATCTCCTCGTCGATAATGGGGAAATATTCCTCTCTTGCCTGTACCCAGTTCTCGAACTGCTCGTTGGCTATGCCCTCGTAGAGAACGCCCATGAGAGTGTCGCCCATGTAGGTGCTTAAGCCGTAGCCGTAGTCGTATGCCTGCTCAAATTTGTCCTCGTCATAGAAGTCCATGGCGATGTCGTACATTTCCGAAGTCCAGTAGGGGTTATTGGCAAGGTATTTTTCCTTTGTAGCCTCAATGTAGCTGTCCTCATAGTTTACCGTTCTGTTGCAGTCGAGCCATGCTTTTACGCAGTCTGCATTGTCGGAACCCTTGACCCACATATATGCGAACACCTTGTTGGAAACATAGTACTTGTCCGCCGCCTCGTCCTTGGGGAAAGGAACTATCTGCACAACGTCGTCGGTCACCGACTCCTGCGCCGCATTGTACGCCCATGTTCCCATGCAATAGAAGAGAATGTCGTGGCTTGTAAACGCAGACTCGCCGCCTATCCAGCCTCTGTCGATAAGGTCGTTCTTGAAAATATCCTCCAGAACGCCCTGGGCTTTCTCGATCTTTGCGCTGCGGAGGTTATTGCCGAATGTAGTGCCGTCGTAGGTCACCATGGTGTCCCCTGCGGTGTACACAAAGGCGTTTGCCCACCAGCCGCCTATGCCGTAGCGGTCGCTGCCGTTCTCCTTGTAGGTCTTCATCATATCGACAAAGGTAGTCCAGTCCCATTTGCCCTGCTGATAAAGCTCATAAGGGTCGTCAAAGCCTTCCGCTTCCATAACGCCCTTTCTGTACATGAGCACTTGTGTATCGTTGAAGCTGTAGCCCAAGGGAGCTATGTAATGCTCGCCTTTCCAGATGAATTTGTCGGCGGTATTCTTTACGTCCGCCCATTTGGGCTGCTCCCAGTCCACAAGGGAATCTATGGGCTGATACTGCCCCTTTGAGATGCCGTAGGGGAAGGTGAGCCACTCGTAGATGAAAATATCCGGAGGAGTACCGCCCAGAATGGACGTTGCCAGGTCGTCCCAACGCTTGTCGGTGGTGGTGGGGAGATACTCAATCTTTGCTCCGTAAGTATCTTCAAAAAGAGCAAGCTCCGGGGAACGTTCGGGGGAATTGTTGGTGGGGTTGAGGTCATAGATACCCATCCATTTCAGGGACTGCCCGGAAATATCCACGTCTAACGTCTCGTCCAGCTCTTCCACTTCAATGGAGTCGCCTGTCCAAGCGGTAGCCTCTGTGGTGGTAACGTCTGTGTTGGTGGTGTCCGCAGAACCTCCCTCACTCGCCCCCCCACATGCGCTGAGAGATGCACATATGCTTAATGCAATAAGTCCTGCCGCTGTTTTTCGAAATTTGTAATTCATAAGAAAAATAACCTCCTTTTCTTGATTTGGGAAAATATGTAAACGTTTGCATTTTTCCTTACTATATTGCAATAATATTATATCACAGACCAAGGCGAATGTCAAGAGAATTTTTGTGAATTAAAAAAAGAGAATGCTCTCATACTAATCCCCATAATTCAATGAGGGATTTGTATCATATCGAATCTCCGTAATTCCAACGGGGAACAGTATTGGTTTTCGGTTTTCGCAGCTTGCCGTGTGAGGGGAGAAACCCAAAAATTCACTTAAAAATCTTATGTTGGTTGAGTGTTTTATAATTATTCAATTATAGGTAACAAAAAATAAACTTTTGCCTATTGAAGATTTTGCGAAAATGTGCTATAATAGGTTTAAGAGTGCGGCAAAATGCGGTTGACATTAATCGGCGATGAAAGGGACGATAAAAATGAAGGCTGAAAGTATAATATTCGATCTGGACGGCACGCTGTGGGACAGTTCGGAAAACGTGGCACGCTCCTGGAACAGCACTGTTGAAGCAAGCGGTCTGCCGGGGGTAAAGGGCGTGCGGCTTAGCGGCGGGGATATAAGGGGGGTCATGGGGCTTACCATGGACGTTATTGCGGCAAAGTTTTTTCCCCTGCTGTCAAAGGATATGCAGATGAAGCTGATGGTAAGATGCTCGGAGGAGGAAAACGCTTACCTTGCGGGCTGCGGCGGCGTTATCTACGAAAAGGAAGAGGAGACTTTGCGGGAACTTGCAAAAAGCCGCAGGCTCTTTATCGTAAGCAACTGCCAGCAGGGGTATATCGAGACTTATCTTAACTGGTCGGGGCTGGGAAAGTATTTCACAGCTCACCTTTGCTGGGGGGATACGGGGCTTACCAAGGGGGAGACCATAGGTGTGCTTATGAAGCGGCACGGCATAGACTCCGCCGCCTATGTGGGGGACACTGCCTCGGACATGCAGGCGGCGGACTCGGCGGGCATTCCTTTTGTACATGCCCGTTACGGATTCGGGAATATCGACAAAGATGTCCCGGCGGCAGAAAGTTTCGGTGAGCTGACGGAGATTTTCGGTCGGGAGTAATTGCAGCGTGCATATGATGTTGTACAATGTATGTGTTTTGCTGTATATTGTACGTGCAATGATGTACGTTGCCGTATTTACGCCGTGGGAGACAATAATACAGATGTTTCATTGAATTATGGGAATAAGGAAAAGCTGCTTTTTGCGGTGCGTCACTTGTCCCGTCGGGATAACATTAAAATTTCATTAGAAAGATTAAAATTAGATTAAAATTTGCGCAAGGCTATTGACATCTGTCAAAAAGTATGGTATACTTATATTAAGGACGTTGACAAAACTCCCCCGATGGGGTATAATATTTACGGGAAAGCATAGTTTTGCTTTTACCGAGGAGGTAATTCTTATGGCTCAGTCTACATTCAGTGTTTGTATGGACGATAATCTTAAAAAGGAATTTGATACGCTTTGCTCGGAGTTCGGAATGAATGCTTCCACGGCTTTCAATATTTTCGCAAGAGCGGTGGTGTATCAGCGGAGGATTCCCTTTGAAATTTGCGCTCCCAAAGACGATATTACGCTCGAAGAGGGCATGCAGGCGTTTTGGGAATTGAGGAAAAGTGCGGAGGAAAACGGTATCATGGGTATGTCCCTTGAAGAGATAAATGCGGAGATAAATGCGGCAAGAAACGGAGAGGGAGAATGAAGTATGCGGCTGTTGTGGATACAAATATCCTTGTATCCGCCCTGTTGTCTTCAAACAGGTCTGCCGCTACGGTTCAGGTCTTTTCAAAGATAGCAGACGAGGTAATAATCCCGATGTACAGCTATTCGATTATGGAAGAATACCGTGACGTTCTCGCAAGGAAAAAATTTAATTTTTCCGCTGACAAAGTCGACCATGTGATAAGGACGATCAAGAAATACGGTAGAATGGTAATACCCGATCCGACAGAGGTTATTTTACCGGATATAAAGGATATGCCTTTTTATGAAGTCGTTATGTGCAAACGCAGTATTAACGCCTACCTCATCACGGGAAACATAAAACATTTCCCCGATGAGGAATACATAGTCACAGCCCGCCGAATGATGGATATTATTGAGGCGGGGGAAAAATTTCAAAGGAGCGGAAAATGAGCGGACCGATAAATGTAACACCGCAGGAAGAGCCTGTGAAGGTAATACTGGTGACGGCGGACACGGGGGAATTTGATCCGGAGGTCTCGGTGAAAGAGCTGGAAGAGCTTGCAAGGACGGCGGGGGCGGTAACGGTGGGGGTAGTTGTGCAGAAACGCCCCTCCCCCGACCCTGCCACGTTTATAGGGTCGGGGCGGCTGAGGGAGCTTGTAAATGAAATAGAGGCGGCAGGGGCGGAGCTGCTCATATTCGACTGTGAGCTGACTGCCAATCAAACGAGGAATATCGAGGAGATAACCGATGTTCGGGTAATAGACAGGACTACGCTGATACTGGATATTTTTGCGGCAAGGGCTGTTTCCAAGGAGGGGCGGATCCAGGTGGAGCTGGCGCAGCAGAAGTACAGGCTGGCTCATCTGGCGGGAAAGGGAGTTGCGCTGTCGAGACTGGGAGGCGGCATAGGCACGAGAGGTCCGGGAGAATCCAAACTGGAGACGGACAGGCGGCATATCCGCACACGGATAGAAAATCTTGAAAAGTCCCTTAAAGAGATAAGAGGGCGGCGGGAGCTTATCCGCCGCAGGCGAAAAAAAGACGGCATACCGACGGCGGCTGTGGTGGGGTACACCAATGCGGGCAAGTCCACGCTGTTAAACGCATTGACTGATGCGGGAGTATTGGCGGAGGACAAGCTTTTCGCCACGCTTGACACCACTTCCCGCTCGGTGCTTTTGCCGGACGGACGGAATGTTCTTTTAACGGACACGGTGGGGCTTATACGGCGGCTTCCCCATAATCTGGTGGAGGCGTTCAAAAGCACACTTGAAGAGGCTGCCAATGCGGATATTCTCATAAACGTTATAGACGTAAGCGATGAGAATGCAAAAAGTCAGGCGGCGGTGACGGAGGAGCTTTTAAGGGAGCTGGGCTGCGACGGCATACCGAGGGTGACGGTCTTAAACAAGTGCGATAAAATAGCGGGGGCGGAAAATATCCCCGATGAAAAGGATATTGTAAAAATATCCGCCAAAAGGGGAGAGGGTCTGGAGCGTCTGCTTGAAGCTATTGCGGAAAATCTGCCTTCGGGGGCGGTTCGGGGGAAGTTCCTTATCCCCTATGACAAGGGCGGGCTTATAAGTTCCGTACGCATTGACGGGACGGTGTTTTCGGAAGAATACACCGAAGAGGGGACGTTGATAGACGCGCTTGTGGACAATAAAATTTACAAAACCGTTGAACCGTACAGAAAGGGCGATGGGGCGTGACGGCGGTATTTATAATCACGGGCGTTATACTGGCGGCGTTGGGGGCGGCGGTAATTATTATCCGGGCAAGGCAAAAGCCGCCGGAAATAATGGAAGAGGAATACAAGAGCCTTACCGAGGGCTGCGGGGAGTTTGGCGGGGTGGTACTGGACGTTCACAAAGAGACCGTAAACGGTCGCAAGCGGCGAGTAATGATAGTGCAGATACGCTTTGAGGATCAAAAGCGGACGGTGATTCACAAATGCACGGAGGAATTTTTCGGGAAATATTCAAGGGGAGAGCATATAAAGGTGCTTTTCAGAGAGGGGAAGAAAGAGGATTTCGCCATTCTCCCTTATGATAACAGGTTTGTGAAAGGGAAAGGGATAAGAGACAGGGTGTTGTCGGTTTGGGGAGGGGTAATGTTGATAGTTATGGGGGTTGTGTTTATGGTTGGGGGAATTTTCGGTTAGAGGCAGGAGGTTTGAAAAGCCCTGCGGGAATTGTAAATTAAACGTTCGTCTGTAAAATTCAAATCGGAGGGTATGTTTTAAATGTCATACGTTCTGGGTCTGCTTATAATACTGCTGATGATGATGGTGGTGGGGGTCAGCATGGAGATAATCACCGGGATAGTGCCGGGGATAGTGATACTGGTGAACACGCTTTTGCTGCTGTTTTTCGTGGGGTGTACGGTAGTGCTGGCGGGGTCGGAACAGAAAAAGGCGGTGTTCTGACAGAGGCAAGAAGCAAGAGGCAAGAGGCAGGAGGTTTGAAAAGCCCTGCGGGAATTGTAAATTAAACGTTCGTCTGTAAAATTCAAATCGGAGGGTATGTTTTAAATGTCATACGTTCTGGGTCTGCTTATAATACTGCTGATGATGATGGTGGTGGGGGTCAGCATGGAGATAATCACCGGGATAGTGCTGGGGATAGTGATACTGGTGAACACGCTTTTGCTGCTGTTTTTTGTGGGGTGTACGGTGGTGCTGGCGGGGTCGGAACAGAAAAAGGCGGTGTTCAGCCGTATTGAAATGCGCACGGAAAGCGGCGGGAATTTCGGGAGTGACGGAAAGGGCGGCAGCGGCGGTAAACCCAAGCGGGCGAAGTTTGACAGGGCGTGCTACATAATAGAGGGCAGGGAGTTCCCCAATGCGTTTCCCTGCGAGATAATGCTGCGGGACAGGCTTTACAGGGAGGACAGAGAAGTGACGGTGTGGCTTTGCGAAAAGCAAGGGGTGGTGTTTGACAGGAATGCGTTCACTGCGGCGTTGGTGGGGTTCTTCTTCTTTGCGGCGGTGTGCTGCGGGATAGGAATAATGTTAATAGGAATGTAAATTTGCAGGCGGTATTTTTCCACGCCTATGGCGGGGAAAAATATCTTGATCACAAAATCCGGAGGTTTTTAAAATGCCCATAGATAAAATTATTATTAAAGGCGCAAGAGAACATAATTTAAAGAATGTTGATGTGGAGATACCCAGAGACAAGCTGGTGGTGATGACGGGGCTGTCAGGGTCGGGGAAGTCGTCGCTGGCGTTCGACACTATCTATGCGGACGGTCAGAGGCGGTATGTGGAGAGCCTTTCTTCCTATGCGAGAATGTTTCTGGGTCAAATGGATAAGCCGGACGCAGACCTTATAGAGGGGCTGTCCCCCGCTATCTCCATTGACCAGAAGACCACGTCCAAGAACCCCCGCTCCACGGTGGGCACGGTGACGGAAATTTACGATTATTTCAGGCTGCTGTTTGCAAGGATAGGCGTTCCCCACTGCCCTGTGTGCGGGCGGGAGATCCGTCAGCAGTCGGTGGATCAGATAGTTGATAAGATAAAGTCATTGCCGCCCAAGACAAAGTTACAGATACTCGCTCCGGTTGTAAAGGGGAGAAAGGGCGAGCATGTAAGGGAACTGGAGCGGGCGAAAAAAATGGGGTATGTAAGAGTCCGCATAGACGGCATTGTTTACGAGCTTGACGAGGAAATAAAACTTGAAAAGAACAAGAAACATTCCATTGAGATAGTGGTAGACAGGCTGACGGTGAAAGAGGATATGACCACCCGCCTTTCCGACAGCATAGAGACCGCTTCGGGAATTTCGGGGGGGACTGTCATATGCGATATTATAGGGGGAGAAGAGCTGCTGTTTTCCCAGAATTTCGCCTGCCCCGAACATGGTGTTTCCATGGAAGAGCTGTCCCCCAGAATGTTTTCCTTTAACAATCCTTACGGCGCATGCCACAAATGCACAGGGCTTGGGATATTCAAGAAAATAAGCCCCGAACTTATTATCCCCAACCCCGAGCTTTCCATAAAACAGGGGGCTGTAAAGGCAAGCGGCTGGAGTACCACCGATTCAAATTCCATTGCAATGATGTATTTCAAGGGAATTGCGGATATGTACAAGCATAAACTGGACGAGCCGCTTGCAAACTGGTCGGACGAGGCTGTGGACGCTATTTTGTACGGCACGGGGGACAAAAAACTCACCCTTCACCGCTCCACTTCCTACGGCGGCGGAACATACACGCAGCCTTTTGAGGGAGTTATCAACAATATGAACCGCCGATACAACGAAAGCAGCTCGGAATGGAGCAAGGCGGATATAGAGCAGTATATGAGCGAAGAGGAATGCTCGGAATGCGGCGGGCGCAGGCTTCGCCCGGAAGTATTGGGGGTAACGGTGGGGGGAAAGAATATAGCGGAAGTTACGGAAATGTCGGTAACGGCATGTTTGGAGTTTTTCAAGGAGCTTCAGCCCACGCTGACGGAAAAGGAAAAGATGATAGCGGAAAATATCATCAAGGAGATAAATTCGCGCCTGGGATTTTTAAGCAGCGTGGGACTGGAGTATCTTACGCTGTCGAGAGCGGCGGGTACGCTGTCGGGAGGAGAGGCGCAAAGGATAAGGCTTGCGACACAGATAGGCTCGTCTCTGGTGGGCGTGCTGTATATACTCGATGAGCCGTCGATAGGGCTTCATCAAAGGGATAATGATAAGCTGATAGCTACTTTGAAGAGACTCCGTGACTTGGGGAATACCCTTATTGTGGTGGAGCATGACGAGGACACCATGCGGTCGGCGGATTTCATAGTGGATATAGGTCCGTATGCAGGAGTAAACGGCGGAGAGATAATCTGCACGGGAACGGCGGAGGATATAATGGCATGCGAGCGTTCCATTACGGGGGCATATTTGTCGGGCAGGCTCAAAGTCCCCCTGCCGGAAGAGAGACGGAAGGGGAACGGGAATTGGCTTACGGTAAAAGGGGCAAGGGAGAATAATCTGAAGGATATTGAGGTAAAGATACCTTTGGGGACGTTTACCTGCGTTACGGGAGTTTCCGGGTCGGGGAAGTCATCACTGGTGAATATGATAATCTATAAGCATTTGGCGGCAAAGCTCAATCGGGCAAGAACAAGACCGGGGGACTTTGACGGAATGGAGGGGCTTGAGGCTCTGGATAAGGTGATAAACATAGACCAGTCCCCCATAGGCAGAACTCCCCGCTCCAATCCCGCTACTTATACGGGAGTGTTCAACGATATAAGAGACCTGTACGCACAGACCAACGACGCAAAAACAAGAGGGTACGGTTCGGGGAGGTTCTCCTTTAACGTAAAAGGGGGACGGTGCGAAGCGTGCGAGGGGGACGGGATAATCAAGATAGAAATGCACTTCCTGCCGGACGTGTTCGTCCCATGCGAAGTCTGCAAAGGACGGCGGTATAACAGGGAAACGCTGGAAGTAAAATATAAGGGGAAGAGCATATATGACGTATTGGAGATGACGGTGGACGAGGGAGTGGAGTTTTTCTCGAATATGCCGAAAATTCACCGCAAGCTGCTGACACTCAAAGAAGTGGGACTGGGGTATATCAAAATAGGACAGCCCGCAACAACCCTTTCGGGCGGCGAAGCGCAAAGGGTGAAACTGGCAACGGAGCTTTCAAAGAGGTCAACGGGACGTACAATATACATTCTGGACGAACCCACAACGGGACTGCATACGGCGGATGTGCATAAACTGCTGGAAGTGCTGCAGAGACTTTGCGACAGCGGGAATACGGTGCTTGTGATAGAGCATAACCTTGACGTGATAAAATCGGCGGATTATATCATCGACTTGGGACCGGAAGGGGGAGACGGCGGGGGAAACGTGGTAGTCTGCGGAACGCCGGAGAAGGTGGCGAAATGCAGGAAGAGCTACACGGGGAAGTACTTGAGGAAGATACTGGGCTAGGGGGTAGAGGCTAGAGGTTAGAGGGCTAGAGGCTAGAGAAGTAAAGCGTTACTTGCCAATGAAAACCTAACAAAGACAGTAGAT